>NZ_KV788319.1:106187-112125 GCF_001807215.1 Corynebacterium sp. HMSC05D08
GAGTGTTAGGCCGCGGTCGCGGAGTTCAGCCACGCTAAGGCCAGCGGCTTCCTTGAGAGAATCGACACCGAGAGCAAGAGCATCGAAGATCGAGACGGTCATGCCACGGAGGATAAAGAGGCATCGGAAAGCCTGCAACCGATTGTCCAATGTATTAGTCGAACAGGGGTATTCGAACAGGGGTAATGAGGGGATAAACGTGCAGGTCAGCACTTTTCGACGCGAGCGTGCCGGTGGAATCGCGAGGCGGACACCCCTATCAATTGCGTGGGCCTCGGTTAGCCTGAAGGTCCACTATCAATTTCGCCGCGGCCAGCGAGGCCGGGCTTGGCCCGCTGCTTGCGGGCCCGGCGATGCTCTTTGCACTGAGCTCGCTGTCGTTCCTGCGCAACTTCTAGAAAGCGCTACTCGCTCACGGAAATAACGTTGCCCATCTTCCGCGGGGTCTTGCCGCCGGTGACGTCCGCCTGATCGATGTCGAACATCTGCGACAGGAAGTCCGCGACCCACTGCAGCAGCTCGACGTCGCGTAGCTTCGGGTCCGTGACGTTGCGGCCCGCCTTGGGGAAGTTGAGCTGAATAGCCTTCGCCGCGGCGCGGTAGTTCGAGCCGGGGAACAGGCGCTTGAGACGAACCTGCTTGGAGTCTGGCAGCTCCACTGGGTGGACCTTGATGCGCGTGCCTTGGACCGTGATGTCCGAGACGCCGGCGCGGCGGGCCTGGTGGCGCAAGCGTGCTACCGCAAGCAAACGAGTAACCGGCTGCGGCAGCGGGCCGTAGCGGTCCTCCATCTCCTCCACTGCCAGCTGCAGGTCCGCATTGTCTTTGGACGCCGCAAACTTGCGGTAGACCTCCAAGCGCAAACGCTCAGAGTTGATGTAATCCTCAGGGATGTGGGCGTCGACTGGCAGGTCGAGGCGGATCTCCTTCGGGCCGTCGTCAGTGGCCTTGGGAACCTCGCCACGTGCCAAGGCCTTGAAGGTCTCAACCGCCTCGCCCACCAACCGCACGTACAGGTCGAAGCCCACGCCTGCAATGTGACCGGACTGCTGGGCACCCAGCACGTTACCGGCACCACGCATCTCCAAGTCCTTCATCGCCACGGCCATGCCGGCGCCCAGATCATTGTTCTGCGCAATGGTGGCCAGGCGGTCGTAGGAAGTCTCCGTCAGCGTGGCGCCCTTCGGGTACAGGAAGTAGGCATAGCCGCGCTCACGGGAACGACCCACGCGCCCGCGCAGCTGATGCAACTGGGACAAGCCCATGTGGTGGGCGTTCTCCACGATGAGCGTATTGGCATTCGCGATATCCAAGCCTGTCTCCACGATGGTGGTACAAACCAGGACGTCGTACTCGCGATCCCAGAAACCCTGCACGGTCTGTTCGAGGGCTTCCTCGTTCATCTGGCCGTGCGCAACCACGATGCGGGCCTCTGGCACGAGTTCGCGGAGCTCGCGCGCCTTCTTCTCAATATCAGAGACCTTGTTGTGGATGAAGAAAGTCTGGCCATCACGCAACAGCTCGCGACGAATGGCCGCGGCAATCTGCTTGTCCTCGTAGGCACCCACATAAGTCAGGACCGGATGGCGGTCCTCCGGCGGGGTCAGAATAGTAGACATTTCGCGGATACCCGCCATGGACATCTCGAGGGTGCGCGGAATTGGCGTCGCCGACATCGTCAGCACGTCCACCGAAGCCTTAAGCGCCTTGATGTGTTCCTTGTGCTCGACGCCGAAGCGCTGCTCCTCGTCAACCACAATGAGGCCCAGGTTCTTCCAATGCACACCTGTTTGCAGCAGGCGATGCGTTCCGATGACGATATCGACAGAACCGTCTGCTAGGCCGGAGACAATCTCCTTGGCATCCTTCGTCGACGTAAAGCGGGACAGCACCTGGATATTGACAGGGAAACCCGTCATGCGTTCGCGGAAGGTATCCGCATGCTGCTGCGCAAGCAGAGTGGTAGGTACGAGAACCGCCACCTGCATTCCGTCCTGCACTGCCTTGAAGGCTGCGCGCACCGCTACCTCGGTCTTGCCGTAGCCCACGTCGCCCACGACCACCCGGTCCATGGGAACGGTGGACTCCATGTCCTCTTTGACCGCGTCGATGGCCAGCATTTGGTCCTCAGTCTCGACGTACGGGAAGTTGTCTTCCATCTCCGCCTGCCACGGTGTATCCGGCGCAAACTGGTGGCCCGGCGAAGCCTGACGCTTGGCATAAAGTTCCACCAACTCGCCCGCGATCTCGCGGACAGCGGCACGCGCCTTCTTCTTGGTGTTCTTCCAGTCCGAGCCGCCCATCTTGGACAGCGTCGGCTTCTCGCCGCCGGTGTACTTCGACAACAGGTCCAGCGAGTCCATCGGCACCCAGAGCTGATCGGCCGGCTGGCCGCGCTTCGACGCCGCGTATTCCAAGACGATGTACTCGCGGCGCGAGGTCTCGTCACCAGACTGGATCGTGCGCTCAGCCATCTTCAGGAAGCGGCCGATGCCGTGGGTCTCATGCACCACGTGATCGCCCTGCTTCAATGCGAGCGGATCGACGCGGTTGCGGCGCTTGGCGGGGCGTCGCTTAGCGCCGGCAATGTCGCCCACGCGGTTACCCGTCAGGTCCGTCTCCGTCACCACAACCAGCGGCAGGGCCTCCTTGGTGGCGCCACCCTGGCTGCGTGCCTTGGGGAACACCAGGCCCGCATGCGAGAGCGCCTGGTATAGCGTGACCTCACCCGGGGTCGGTTCCCAGCCGGGCGTTGCGACCTTGGTGCGAATCCCCTTCTCGGCAAAGCGTTCCACCATGCGCTTGATAGCACCCTGAGCCGGCGCGATAAACGCCGCACGCCCGCCATCGCGGGTATGCGCGAGCAGCTGCGCCATCATGGCGTCGATCTCCTTGACGTCACCACGTGGCGTCGGGCCCGGTTCATACTCGAGCGGCAAGGTCTGCGACTCGTCGGCCATGAACATTCCAGGAGGAGCAAAGGTCCACAGCGGCAAATTCGCGTTAGCGCACGTTGCTTCCAAAGACTCGTAGGAACGGTAGCTAGCGGCCTCGGTATCCAGGCCTTCAGCAGCCAAAGGACCATCCGCCCCCATGGCAGCGGCTTCCCAACCGGCAGCCAAGAATTCCGCGTCCGTGGACTCTAGATCCGCAATACGGGTGCGAATCTTTTCCGGCGCGACCAGCAGCACGTGGGTACCCTCCGGCATGAATTCGGGAAGGGTAACCAGCGGGGCGTCGCTAAGCACCGCAAGCAGCGCCTCCATGCCGTCGGCCGGAATATGCTCACCTACCCTGGTCAAAAGCTCCACGAGGGCAGCATTGCCCGGGTGCTGGAGGGCAAGGTCTTGGGCACGCTTGGCGACGTCGTCAGTAATCGGAAGCTCACGCGCCGGGAAGATGTCCACCGCGCCGACCTCAATCTCTGGAATCGCGCGCTGGTCGGCGACGGAAAACTGCCTGATATCGGTAATTTCATCGCCCCAGAACTCCACACGCACCGGGTAATCGAGCGTCGTGGGAAAGACATCCAAGATGCCGCCGCGGACGGCATACTCGCCGCGCTTGGCCACCATGTCCACGTGCTTATAGGCACGAAACTCCAGCTGGGAGACGATGGCCTCGAGCTCTATTTCCATGTCCTCGGCCAGGCTGATCGGGCTGCGGCCTTCCACGTTTTTCAAGATCGGTTGGCTATATCCACGCGCTGCCGTGACGACGACGCGCAGCTTGCCTTCTGCAATGCGGTGCAGCACCTGCGCGCGGCGGCCCACGATATCCGCGCCGGGCGAAAGGCGTTCGTGCGGAAGGGTTTCCCACGCCGGGAACTGGGCAACCTTGTCCCCCATCATCGCGGTTAGCTCCGCGGTGAGGTCCTCGGCCTCACGGCCGGTGGCGGTGACGACAAGCACGGGCGCCTGATTCGCCAGCGTGCCGATAGCCCACGGGCGCGCTTGGTCGATGCCGGTGATGTGCAGGTGTGGCTCGCCTACCTGGGTGGCAAGCCCTTTGAGTTTCGGGTCGGAAGCCGCGACCTTGAGTAGTCCGGCGAGCATCGGCGTTGCCACTTAGTTAGTTCCTCTCAATTTTGGCTTAGCTTCCATTCCAGACAGCCCATTCCAGCACAAGTTTACGATGTGCGCAGCCACCACTTCCTTTGCCGGCTGGCGGGTGTCCAGCCACCATTGGGCGGTCATCGAGACCATGCCGACTAGCGCTTGGGCATAAAGTCCTGCCAGTTTCGCGTCGAGGCCGCGGCGCTCGAAGGCGGAGCCTAGGATATAGGAAACCTGCCCCACGGAGGAATTAAGCAAAGTGGAATAGGAGCGTTCGTCGCCGGGCTTGGAGTCACGCACGAGGATTAAGAACCCATCGGTTTCTTGCTCCACGTAGTTTAAAAGTGCAACAGTGGCTTTCTCGATGCGCTCGCGCCACGTGCCGTCGCTAAGCGAATGCGTAATCACCTCCTCCAGCGCGAGCATCTCACGGTCCACGATGACCGCATAGAGGCCTTCTTTCCCTCCGAAGTGCTCATAGACCACGGGCTTGGAAACGCCAGCTCGCGCCGCAATCTCCTCCACACTGGCGCCGTCGAAGCCCAGCTCGGCAAAAGCCGCTCGGCCAATCACGATCAATTGCTCGCGACGTTCGCGTCCAGTCATCCTCTGTCGAACCATGCGATCAAGCTTAGTGGGTGGCATTTGTAATTAAGGCATGTGCGTCAGGTACTATTAGCAACGCACGCCTTGAGCGCGCGGTTATTCCCCATGGTGTAATCGGCAACACTACGGTTTTTGGTACCGTCATTCTAGGTTCGAGTCCTGGTGGGGAAGCTTCTTCCGACCCTCGCCGACCATTAAAAATGCTGGTCGGTGGGGGTTTTCTAGTTTTTGCAATAAGGCGGTGTAGGGCGGTTTATGGCGGTTTGTGGTGGTGTGTGCAGTCAAATTGCAGTCACGCTTTTACCATCCTTTACCCCCCCACGCTACCCCCATGTTGACACGAAGCGCGACAGGGATTAATGTTAGTCATGTCAGAAAGAAAGAGACCGGCACAAAGCCAGTCCAAACCGGAAAGGAATCCGAAATGACCACCCTCACCTACTCCGCAGAGCTGGAACTCGCCAACAACGGAATCACCCACACCACCGCAACCATCGACACCTACGGCGACACCGCCGCAGAAGTCATCAAAGACATGCTCGACTTCTTCAACTCCCCCGACTACGAGGGCAGCCTGCAAGACTTCGAGGTCGTAACCCAGGAAATCGATGAAGACTTTGCAGAGATCATCATCCAGGGCACCATCGCAGAAGCCGACGAGGACACCAACGAGGAAACCGAATACATCGCAACCATCACCATCATTGGACGCTAAACCAACAGCCCCGGCCATACCGCCGGGGCGCACTTATATCACCATGGATATTTACGAAACTCCATATGACGAATACGGCCCCGAATGGCACGCCACCCTACCCGATGATGTGCGCAAGCCAGTATTCCCCCACAATCCAGCGCACGCCCCGCGCAGTGGCCTAGCCCTACGTGTAGCCCGCGAATCATTAGGAATCAGTGCGGCACACCTAGCCGAATACCTAGGGGTAGGTAAGCGCACAGCAGAACGCTGGGAGAAGCTCGAAGAAATACCCGGATGGGTAGAAACCGCCCTCCGCAAACTCACCTTTGCAACCCAAATGTGGGAATCGGATTTGCAGGACGCTGGGCAGGTCATGACTCACACCGGAGGCTACCGCATGCTAGATGGCCGCCCATTACCTGAATCATGGTGGATACACCTGGTGGGCCAGGCCATGCGCACTAATGCAACTATTATCCCAATCGCTGACTAAAAGCAGCCCTGCCGCCCCTGAGGTGGTGGGGTTTTCCTTTGATATAAGCAATGTTTGCAACCAGGGTTGACACCGCAACCGGGGTGG
>NZ_KV788319.1:112145-138427 GCF_001807215.1 Corynebacterium sp. HMSC05D08
GTTTGTGGTGGTGTGTGCAGTCAAATTGCAGTCAAATTTTAGGTCTACCTAGAGGTGTTGCAGAGCGCTAAGGGAATTAAAAAAATCCACTATTCACCCTCAAGACGGCGGGGCTTTCGCCATGCTTAAAACATTCTTTGCAACCAGGGTTGACACCGCAACCGGGGTGGCATATAATGGGGTTGTAAGCAAGAAAAGGAGCAAAGAAAATGACCACCTACTACCGCATCCAATCCCAGAACCGCCCCGACATCCTCGACCCGGAAAACCAGTACTCCTACTCCTGGAACGACCTGGGAGCAGACCCACGCCACGGCATCAGCGTCATGGACGACCGCGAAGCCCTGGCAGAGTACATCGCCCAGACCGGCATCCAGTGGGACGAAACCTGGGAGCTGCTCGAGGTCGAGGGCACCACCTCCGAGGATGAGGACGAGGACGCACACATGGGCGCTCGCCTCATCATCCCCACCGCCATCATCTCCCGCGAGCCACTCACCGACGGCTTCATGGAAGAAATCTTCGAAGCTTTCGAGCAGCTCGCCGCATAACCCCCGCCACCACAGAAAGGAACACCCACAATGACCACCATCGATAATCTCTCCGAGACTCTCCACTACGCACTAGACATGAGTATCGACGCCGCCGAAGATGCCCTACGCACCTACATCGCCCAGATTGAGAAGCTAGAAGATCGCAGCATCGACGAGGACGAAATCAGCAAAGACGATGCCGACTTCCTTATCGGCGCCGTTAAATCCGCACGCCGCGCCGGTGACCTTGGTCAAAAGCAGCTCGCCGCCCTAGAGGAAGCCACCGCAGACTACCAGCACGCCACCGACACCGCCGATGCTCTACGCGACGAGCGTGACGCCGCTATCCGCGCCGCCGTGCACGGCGGGGCACGCGTACAGGACGTGGCCACCGCTGCGGGTATCTCCCGCCAGGCAGTAGACAAAATCATCCGCGCATGAAACCCGGCGATAAAGACGGGCACGGCCGGTACGGCTACCTCGACGGCGACGACACGCACATCATCTGCCATGAGTGCGGGGGGCTGTACCGGGCACTAGCCCCGCACCTCATTAAAGCCCACGGCATGACCGCAGCCGAATACAAGCAAGCGCACGGTTTGCCACGCGGCAAGGGATTAGTAGCCCCTGAGACGCGGCGCGCCAAGTCACTCCAAGCCCTAAGCCATGTGGGTACTCCGGAGTGGGATCGGATGGTGGAAAAGCGCGACCCCACAGCCGCGTCACATGCCCGCACAGAAGAGTCTTTCACCTCCCGTGGTGTGATTGCTGAGCAGAAAGCAGCGACGGCGCGGGCAAATATCAAAGACGTGAAAAAGCCTGTCACCCGCCGCTGTGTAGTCTGCGGAAAGCTGCTTACTGAGGTGCGCGGGCGCGCCACATGTAGCGACCGGTGCTATCGCATTCAGCTGTATGAGCGGACCGCGAAGCCAGGCGCGAGGGCGTGGATGCAGCGCCGAGACGCGGGCGAATCACTATCGGAGATAGGACGTAGCGCGGGCGTATCCCATGTGGCGGTGCGGGTGCGGATTGAAAGATTCCGGGCTTACCTCAAGCTTTGCGCAGAGCTTGGGCGCACGCCTATAGAGTAAAACGCAGAAAAAGACCCCCACCACAAGGGGTGAGGGTCGGTAGTTACTTCTGTGTCGTCTCCGGGTATTTTTGCTTTATCCACTCCGGGTAGCTCATGAATGGTGGCGGCGGTAGCGTCAGGCCCTTATCTACCGCCCAGAACTCCAAGCCGCGCCACAAACCAGCAACCCACAATTGATACTCATGGTGTCGGGATTCTTTCGTCCGCAGCTCAGCCACTTCCCTATCGAGGCGCTGGATTGTTTTCTCCAGGCGGTCTAGGCGGCGGGCGTCGCTGGCTTCATCCGCGGCGATAGCGTCCTCTTTGTGCTGGCGTATAGCGCGGGCCGCTTTACCAAAGATACCGCCATAGTCCGCCGCGGCCTTAGACATCAACCCTGAGACCAGGGCGAGGATGATGAGGATGGTGAGGAGGAAGCCGCCCGGCGTCCTAGAGTTGGTGAGGAAGCTAAGCAGATCTGTGGTCTCCATCCTTCCCCTTCCTATGCTTGATTACGGCGATCCGTATCGTGAGTGACCACGCGATCACAGCCCACATGAAAGCGGTGGCAATATAGCCGGTGAAGAATCTCCAATCATCAATCGGCCCTTGCATGTACACATCATCGAAGACCATCACGGCGAAAGCGCCGTAGATCGCGGCGGCGAGGACAGCCCCGGCGCGCACAATACGTGGGCACTGTTTTAGTAGCCCGATAGCGACGATGAGCGCTGCGATGATACAGGCCGCGCCCCACACGACAGGCGGGGTAACATCACGAACACGGAACGCTCCGACGCCCTGCTGCGGGTTGCCTAGCGCGTAATCCATGCCTCGCGAAAGCATCTGAAATGCGAGCGCCCCGATAATGCATTGAAGCGTGCGAGTCATCATGCCTCGTTGGTGGTGGGGCCGGTGTAGACCGGCAGAGTTGCGAGCTGCGGGGCGGTTTTCTGCTCCTGGTATTCTGCTTGGGCTGCGAGGCGCGGCGCCATGCTTGGGGTGACACCATCCACAGTGAGCCGGTTAACTAGGGCGGTGACAAAATAGCCGATCGCACCGACGGCAAAAATCGTCCAAGCTGGGGCATCCGCAAGCATGACGGGCAGCGCGCCAGCCACCCACGCTAGGGCTTGCAAAGCGAGCATGATTGAGCCTTTGTAGCGGAGCCACCACGGCTGTTCTTTAAGCTCCGTGGCTACTGCGTCGGCGATTCGCTCCGAGACCGTGTTAATCACTGCTTGGTTGTAGTGGCGTGCCATTCTATTTCCTCCCCTTGAGTTCGTCTAGGTCTGATTGGATTTGGGCGAGCTGGTGGCGAATACTTGCCACGGCATCGACAAGGGTTAGGTTGCGGCCTTGACTGTCCTGCCCTAATTGAGGCCAGCCGTTACCCGATGGTCCTCGAAGTTGTCGCCATATTTCCTGAATCGCGTCAATCTGCGGGCCAAGGTAGCCGGTCAGAAAGTCGGTGAAAAATTTAGTGGTCATTTCTTCTCCCTCATGATGTTGTTTACCTCCGTAGAACAGGGCGCGTAGTTGGTCTCGCGTGCCTCGGTAGGCGTTGATGTCCACGCTGTAGCCTGCTACCTGGGCATTGCTACCGTATTGCCACAGTGCGGGTTTTTGATTGCCGAGCGGATAATCCCACTGCGACGTCCCGTTGCCGGGGTAGATTGCGGCGGGCGCGCCCATGCGGTTCTGCCCGTATGCCGCGACCCAGAACGCTCCGAACTCGTGGCTGTCCGGCTCGCCGGGGGCGATGCTGCCCTCCCAGTACGGGACGTAGGAATACGCGCCGATAACACGCACACCGGCGGCTTCAAAAAGGCGTTTAGCTTCGCGAATATGATTCACGTGCAAACCGGCGGGTGTTTCGCAATCAAGCCAGATGGGGCGCTTCTTGTCGCCCATGACTTCAAGGCTTGCCTGCACTTGCTGCGCCACTGTTGTGCCCTCACTGGGGTTGCGGAGATAGTGATACGACGCCGTGATTAGGCCCGCGCTCTCCGCGTCCTCAAGATGACTCCGGTAGCAGCGATCCTTATACGTACCGTCCGTGGTGCGGATGATTGCGTATTCAATGCCCTCACGCTTCGCAGCTGCAAGACTCATGCCGTCCTGATGCTCCGAAACGTCAACACCAAATAGTGTTGCCATTTTGTCCTCCTTCTTCTTGCCTTGCCCTGGCCACACGGCGCCCTTAAGCGCATGAGTCATCGGGTCGAGACGATCCGGCCCCGGCTGCGACCACACGTAGCGGTGTTGCTCAAAATGAAGATGAGGCGCCACGCCCCCGTTGGTATTCGAGTCGGGGTTAATGCGCCCGATTCGCTGCCCCTCGGACACACGCTGACCCACGCCCACTTCAGGGATGATATGCCCGTAGACAAACAGTCCGCCGCCGTGCTCGGCGTCCACATCAAGGGTGATCCACTGCCCAAACCCAGACGCCGCGCCAGCGCGGGTGATTGTGCCCTCACGCACCGCAAAAATAGGGTGCCCGCCAGAACCACCCGCAAGCCCAAAATCAGTACCCCAGTGGGTTGTGCCCCAGCGCGCCCCAAACGGCGACGTAACCACAAAACCCGCATTTACCGGCATTGTTGTCATAACTTTCCCTCCTTTGGGCATGAAAATAGCCCCTTGACCTGTGCGGTCAGGGGCTTGTAGTTAGAGTTTTTCAAAAAGGGCGTGGGCTTGGTCTGGTGGCCAGTGTGTGGCGGTGGTGTGTGCGGAGAGTACCCGGTAGTGGGCACCCTCGTAGGATATGATGTCGCCCTCCGCCACGTCGAGGCCTGGGGCAAACGGGCGCACTTCGCCGGTGCCCGGCTCTTCTGTCTGGGGGGTGGTGTATCGGTCGGTGATGTCCAGCCAGATGTGCTCGTCCACACCAAAGGCTCCTGGTTCCCAGTGATTCAGGCCCTTGTGTGTGGAGCGCACAATGCGGCCCTGGTGTCGCACGATGTCGCCCTCGCGGTACATCATGGAATGATCCGTACCTGGGTTTACCCATTCTGGCACGTCACTAATAGCCGCCGGTAGTTTCTCCGGGTCAGTGAGTGCGTCCGGCAGCGGGAGTTTACCTGCGTTCTGTAGCTCCTTGACCACCTCCGCCTGTGCCTGCTCCACGGCTTTAAGCGTGGCGCGACGCTCCCGCTCATCCCCATAAATCCACACGCCCAGCTTTTCTACCTCATCATCAGTGAGCTGCTGAATAGATTCTTTGATTTGCTCAATGCTCATTATTTCTCCTTTAGTATTTGTCTCATCGTGGGTCACTGTCGATACATGCGCCAGTAGTAATCCTGCGATCCGTAATCACTGCCCGGCTCGTAAATATTTTTCGAGTTGTGCGTCTTAATGCACTCCCAGAAGCCGCCACGGCTCATGACGACGTCGCCCACGGCGTAGCTTGCGGTGGCCTTCCATGGTGGTGCCCATTGTGGGGTGCTGCCACGGAACACCCCTTTCGCCTCCCTGCTACCCACTGCCACATTTGAGGGGTATTTGCTGCCTACATAGAGCATGCGGCCACCTCATCCGATTTGCTCCCATACCAATCGCAACGAGCCAGGAGGAAGCGACGACCACTGCGTAGCTTTCCAAAATTGGCCGTCGTAGTACACGTAGGTGCCGGGCTTAATCTCGCCGCCTTGGGATTTTCTTTCTGCGTACCAGTCAGGCGCCCACACAATGCGCGGCCCGTAGAAAACAGCCTTAGCATTGCCCCCCCTACCGTGACCTGCTTAGGAATCTTATTACCTACATAAAGCATGCGAGTCTCCTACACCACGATATAGACGGTTGACGAATCCGGATACGAGGGCAGCGATGACACGACCTTAATTTTGCTGCCATCAGCCACCGCCCTATCCACATAAGACCGCGTCGACGCAATCTGGGATTTCACGTAGGACTCATCAGCCTTGACGGTGAGCTTCCTTCTAACGTCAATAAGCGAAGCGTAAACATCCCTCGCAGCCCCATCCTGCTGGTCAAGGCGTTCTTTAAGACCATCCACATCCTCGACCTTATGTGTGTGCCCCTTATCAGCCTTGCCAGCCAGCGCGTCATCAAGCCCCTCGACCTGCGCAGTGGTATGCGTATGAGTCGTAGGTGGGAAAGCGGCTGGCTTGCCTTTCACCTGCTCCCAGGTAGAAGCCAAATCCGGCTTACCCGAAATATCATCCCACGACACATTTTCTACACTGCCGGTCTCGCCCTTATCACCCTTAGGGCCGCGTAGAGACGGGGAGGTCTTACCATTCACGGTCAGCTTGTCACCATCCCACGACGTACTAGAAGCGATTTCCTCGGAACGTGCCTGTGCCGCTTTCGCCGCATCCTCAGACTTTTTCGCACTACCAGCAGACGTAGCGGCATCGGACGCGGAGCTGTCGGCCGCGTTCTTAAACGCCGCCGCGTTAGACTCCGACTGCTTAGCAGATGAAGCCGAGCCTGCCGCCGCATCCTGCGAGGCTTTAGCCGCCTTAGCAGACACATCAGCCGCGCTCGCAGACCCCTCAGCAGCCGACGCTGACGACGACGACGCCACCTGAGACTCTTTCGCCTCCGCAGCCGCAGCCGCCGCCGCATGCGCATCAGCCACAACCTGCGCCGCCAAAGACTCAATGACCGACGCCTGCGACTCATCCACAATAAGCGCCGCATCCACCACATCCATCAAAGACTGCTCCGAGGCGTCACCCACCACAATCGGAATCGTATCCACCGGGCGCCCAGCCTCCACAAGGGTAAGCACCGCAGGCCCAGGCAACACCTCAAACGACACCACACCATTAGCCACAGGGATACGGTCATTCGACTCAACCACAACACCCTGAACACTAGTACGCACATCACGAGCACGCACCCACACCTCAGACACCGCCGACGGCCGCGACGTCACAAAAACCAAAGAACCAGAAACAACAGGCATAATTTCTCCTTAAAACGGATAAATAGTCACGGCCACCGACCGGACAGACGCGAACAACTCCGGTGTGGAAAACGCAACGGAACGCTTATTAGACCCTCCTGTGTAGCTCGGAGACCCATCCGAGCTAAGCCCATTCGACTCCCACAAATAACCATCCGCGACGTAATAGAAATACTTGTCAATATTTCCAGTAGACGTATTGACATCCACCATCGCGTAGCCAACCCACCCTGACTGGGCAGCAAGATAAAACTGCTTGCCAGACAGCCAAAGTCGAACGCATTTGTGATTAATTGATGTCGCCCCAGCGTCCTTGGTCATGAAAACCAAGAGCGATTTAGTGCGCTGCAGGTCCTCGCTGATTCGTCGGTTAGCTCGGATTAGCTCGCCCTGTGTATCTTGCGCCTGCTCCAGCGCCTTAGTGGCTTTATCCTGGGCGTCGTCAATACCCTTTTGCTGCTTCCACAAGCGCGTATTCAAATCAAGGTAGGCCGGTAGTAGGCCCGGCTGCTGCGACTGACCCTGCGCCTGCAGCTGCGCATTAAGTGCAGCAAGCTGAGACACCAGCGTCTGCGCCGAAGCCCCCACACCACCCAACGCCTCACGCACCGACTGCACCCCAGACACCGCCGAATCCGCCGTGCCCTGCGCAGCATCAGCCTTACTAACAGCAGAAGAAGCCTTAGAATCAACGGCCCCCAAATCCTTCAGACGTTCCCGGCGCTCCTGCGCAATAGACGCCTGCAAATCACGATTAGACCTACGGCGTGCCAAATCATCAGTGACCAACTCGCCACCCACATGCACCGACCAACCAACCACCTGGCCAGCAGCAACAACATCAGTAATACTCTCAACCGGCCCGCTAAAAAGCTTGCCCCAAATCAGGACCGGCACAATATCACCCTCGGAAAAATCCAGCCGGGGCACCAAACGCCCCAACCCAGAGCGATCAAACTCACGCTCAATAAACGCTTCACCATCAGTGCGTTTAGCGGCCGCGTCAAGAACCTGCTCAACATCCGAAGAACCCGTGAACTCAACCCGGCTGCCATCTTCCTTATACTCCGCAGCAGAAATCGTGGTATTCGCCCGCACAAACCGACGCCCCATGCGCCCCGGCTCATCCTTCAGCCTTGCCGCGTACCCAAAATCACGATCATCAGGCAACACGGGGCGCTGATCCTCCGGCACGCTTTCTGGCCACGACACATTCCACGACCCATACGAAAAAGCAGCAAGCGACCGCAAAACCGTCAACTCGCCACCATTAGCAACAAGAGGATGCATAACTACGGCTCCTTCCCCAAAGGATTGACGTGAAACACCTGAATAGGGTGCTCCCACGTTTTAGTCGCATACGCTTCAGGATCACGCGACGTTTTCACCCGGACAGGCGCATCACCCGGCCACCACAAATCAGCATGCAACGTCACACCCGCCGCACGTGCAGACTCAGACACAGTATCCAAAATAGGGTCATCATTCACACGGATAAACACCTCCGGCGACGTATCCTCCCCCGCCGTGTAGGCCACAACCGCATGAGGGTCCCCCAGCCACCCATACAGCCCATTGACCGCATCAAAAGACTCTTGAATCAAATCCCTGATAACAGTCACGGCCGGGCCGCGCTTTGTGTACCCATCAGCACGGGTAGCAATCGGCACCTGGGCCAAAGTTCGGGCGGTTGAATACTCGTCGCCACTAGCGTCAGTAGTCCACTGCGTGAACTCGGCTTTTGGCCACTCCACCGGAATCGACGGGCACGGCCACCACGCCAAACCATCCAGCAAGTCCACACCATTAATAACCAACTGTGACGGGCTATTCTCACCACTGGCCACCACATGCACAATAGTGGCGACGTTCCGCTCACCATTCTCACGCACCAGCATCAACAGGCGAGTCGGGCCAGACGCAGGAACCAGACGCCCCTCATCATCAGTCACACCCAAATTCGGCCCCACCAAATCCTCAACCACCCGATCCCCAGGGCTGACGGTCACAGTCACATCAACCGAAGACGACGCTAGTCGAGTACGTGGAAAATTCGCGCTCACCACACCGCCAAGCTCATACAGTGGCAGCCCATTCTCATCAAGGACACCCACCCATTGCCCCTCATCGGCGGCGACGTGGGCAATGTGCTTCTTCCAGCCAGCTAGATCCATGGGTCAAAAACTCCGATCTCCCAATCAAGACGAGCACCCTCAGGGATAGTAAAAGTGCGAGACTCGCCCACTGGTACGCACTCGCCCACCGCGTCAACCTTCCGGGTGACCTCTTTAGCAACACCATCGCGGGTATACACCCTGCCTGACTCGCGACGCTCCAAATGCAGCGTGTGCTGCTTATCAACCGCGGGAAGATGCAATTCTGCGCCAGACGGCAAAATTACCGACCCACCGGCCCCATCCCAAACGATTCGGGGCCACACTGGAACATCACCCCAATTCGTCACTGTGACGACAGAATCAGGCTCAGACACCTCCGACACCCACACACCATCATCCGAAACAAGCGACAACTCAATACGCGTACCGGAACGAGGAACCGACCCCGGCGCAGGCAACGAAACCGAAGACCGCACCCGCAAAACATAACGCGACTCCCCCTCAAGAATCAGGGTGCCATACTGCCGAGTCGAAAAATCCCGACGAGCCTGCACCCACTCCTCCCGAGAAAACACAACCAGCGTAAATGAGCCAGTCATCTGGTTGACCACACGGTCACGAAAATCAACCATCACACCGGCCACCCCCACCGTCTTCACCGGGGCGTCCTCAAACTCTCCAACAAACCCAGTGAGGGTGCCCATATCAATAAATGCGCCAGACCGCCCCCCACGCAGCAGGTTATACACCTGGCCACCGGGGGCGATATACCGCATTGAATATTCAGCGTTGGCCACCGCAATCCCTTCCTTCTTCTATCGGCGTGCCTCGGATACAGCCGCCGCGCTAGTCGGAGGATTCTCCACCCGCTCCACACGGTGGCCTAAATCGGTGAGCATCCGTTGAACCTCATCCATAGAAACGGTGTCCCCATAAAGCTTGATAGGTTCACGGTTTTCGGACAGCTTCTTCAGCTCTGCAGCCGAATCAGCTTGGTGCTTAGCCAAATCGGCAAGGGCCTTACGCACCGCCTCGTTATCTGTGCGCCAGTACTCGGCCCACGTTTTATGCGAGTCCTTCTCAGCCTTCAGCGACTGGATTAGCGTCTCCAACGGGTCAAGCTTCTTGCGGTGCTCAATCTCTGCAAGGCTCTTTTCCGTCTTGCGGCGTAGCTCATCCTGCGCAGCCTTCAAGTCGATCAGCCGGTTTTTGAACTCGATTTCCTCCAGGGCGCGGTTCGCGTCACCGAGTGGGGAATTCTTAATCATTCCCTCAATCTGATCGCCAGCACCAAAGAAACCCATCCATCCAGCTTGACCAACAGTTTTCTTCATATCAGCCAAAGCGTTCTGGTCGAGCTTCTTAAACTCTTCCATCTGCTCTAGCTGCTTCAGCTGCGACTCGATTTGCTTAATGCGTCGCTGAGCGGCAGGCATAGTCGTAAACCAGTTAACAGGGTTGATCCACGTCTTGATGTTCGCCTGGTTAGCGATAAGTTTCGCTTTCTCAGCCATCAGGGCTGCGTACCGCTGCCCAACAGTCGCGCCAATCTGGTCCATTCCGAACGCGGAGCCAGCTGCCGCAGCCAGCTTTTGGGCTGCCACATTCAGATTAGCGGTCACGTCACGCAGCGACAGTGCCGCCAGCGTGTGCTTGTACACCGCTTCCAGATTGGCTTTCTGTGCTTCCCTTTCCACCAATTGCTGGTTGACCTGCGCTGCGAGCAGCTCAGAGTAAAGCGCATGAGACTTATCAGACCAATTAGCCATCTGGTCCATGGCTTCCTTATTGGCGCCAACCATGCCAAAGCGGAATCGGTCGTAGGCCAAAGACAGGTCACTGTAGTCCGCAGCCGCGAGGCGCATATCAGCCTTACGCTGAGCATCAAACGCCGCCTGGGCCTCGGCCAACGTTTTCGCGCCCTCAAGCTGCGCAGTAACCCCATCCATCTGGGCGATACGAACATTACGTACCGCCGCCGCCAGTTCAATCTGCGCCATGGTCTGATCAAGCATCAGACCAGCGACATTCTCGCGCAGATTCTGCACCGTGTCCGCAAGCTTGCCTATCGCGGCAAAAGAATCCGCAATCGCGTTATAGGCCTCAGCCTGCGCCTTAAGGATACGCTGCGCGATGTCATTAATGCCCTCAATGACCCTTTTGACGATGTTGACAACCAGCTCAGCGATAGCCAACGCCATCTCAATCTGCGCCTGGCCTGCAGCAGCCGCCGCCAAACCTACGGTCTTATGCGCCTTAGCCAAATCCTTTTCGGCCTCAGCCTGCGCCTCAGCGTCGCCTTCCGCACGTGCCTTCGCCACATTTTCCTCAGCCTGCTTCACAGCATCAGCCGCGTCAACCTGCCGAATAGCAGCATCCTCGAGGCCAGTCCACGCGTCAGCGACACCACCAAACGTGGACTTGATGCCGTCGATACCAAAAAGCTTGCCCACACGGTCCGCAAGGTCTAGCCCATCGGTAGCCGACAGCGACCCGAGATAGGCCCGAATATTACCCGGTGCAGACCCGACCTGCTTTTCAGCGAAGGTCACGTACTTTTCCATAGACTTGGCCAACTGCGGCGCGGCCTTAGCCAAAGACTCGAAAGCTTTAGTCAGCGTCGGGTTGAGGATTCGTTCAGGGCGCCCGGACCTGTTGATGGCAATGTTGCCTGGCTTCAGGATTCCGCCAGTATCGAAAATTCCCGCATTCCAGCGGTTCAGCTTCTCCCGGCGGTTCTTCTTCTTTTCCCACTCAGAGAAAAGCCCCTCAGCGGTTCCCCAGTCGATTTGCTTATTCTTATACTTTTCGGACTCGACGGTGACACCATCGGTGGACGTGGAGGTGATGTTTACATCATCGCCCAGGTCTGCGCCCTTAAGTGGGAAATAATACCGGTTGGTGAATTGCGAGTCGTCCGCACCAGCGGCCGCACCACCGATCTGGCCATTACCGCGACCACCACCCATTTCAACATTAACGCGTTTACCGCCGTCGAAGAAGATGGTGCCAGCCGTGTGGCCACCCCACGGGCCGCCGTTGAAGAACCCGGTGGCGAAACGCGGGCCGCTGCCCAGCCCAGACTTGAAGCCGTTTGAGGACAGCCACGCCCCCTGCGAGCCGGTAGCGAATTTACGCGTGTACGGCGAAGCCGCACCCGACACGACGGCTGCAAGCTGCGACATCGCGCCGGAGCAGTCGCCCCAGTTGGAACCACCCCACACGTAGGGGGCGCCCTCCAAAGGCTGCGAAGCACGGTACCCATCAACCGCCGCGCCCTTAGCAAACTTCAGCAGCTTATCGGGGTTGACGATACCGCCATCAGCGTAACCCGGCAGGCCGAAGTCACCCTGCCGACCGTTGAGCTTTCCGCCGTTAATGGCCGCCAGCAGCGGAAGGTACTTCTTTGTGGACTCGCGGTTGACAATGAACTCTCCCGGCTCCACGCGTGCGATAGGCTGCTTCTTTTCGCTCGACCAGCCAAGAATAGGGTCGCGGTCATTCTTGGTAAAGCCCGGCACGCTAGGCAGAACACCGCCGCGTGCAAACGCCGGAACCACACCGCCAAGATGCAAGCCCGGCACGAAACGCTCAATTTTATCCGGGATGACAGCACGAACCGCATTCTCCACCATGCCAGCAGCAGAGCGAACACCATCAGCAAGTCCACGGATAATGCCCCTACCAGCATCCAACAGCCACGTGCCAGCACCAGCAAAAGCGGCCTTAATCCGTCCCGGCATCTCCTGGAACCCCTGCACCAAGGAATTAATTTTATCCTTGGCGATATTCACCATGTTGATCACGGCCTGCTTAAACAGGCCAATGACAGCCTTGGCACCATTAATCGCGTTAGTCACAACAGACTTCAACAGGTTAAACGCTGTGGTGAACACGCCAGCAACCAGATTCCTAATGTTCTGGCCAAGCTCACTAAACCTATTACCAAGATTCGAAAAATTACCAGTCAGAATGTCCGCAACAATTCCGAACACCGTGCGCATAACATCCCACGCAGGCTTAATAACGCCATTCCACACCTCGGAAATAACATCACCCATAATGCGGAAAGCAGCACCCACAACGGTCTCAACAACCCCAGCAATAGCCGGGAACACAACCGACGCAACCTGCATAAACGCATCAAACACCGGCTTAATAACGCCATTCCACACCGTGGAAACAGCACTACCCAACAAATCCCACGCAGCAGAAACAACCGGCGCAATCACAGAAAAAGCCGTACCAAACGCATCAACAACAGGCTGAATCCACGTCTGATAAAACTCACCAAACCCAGTAGTGAACTCCGCCCACTTCTCCTGCATAAGGCCCCACGCATCAACAGCGAAATCCTTAACCTCGATGAGCTTGTCACGGAAACCCTGAAGAAACGTGAAAATTGGGGAATCCGGGTTCATCCCCAACGCGGCGGCGTAATCGGTCGTGTCACCGGTCTTCCAGAAATCCAGAGCGCCAGAAACAATCTCTTTAATCTTGCCGAAAACAGCAGAGACCTTTTCCGTGACACCATCCCAAATGCCTATGGCTTTTTCCTTTACGGATTCAAACGTTGGGCCGAAATTGGTCTTAACCCACTCAATCCCGGCCTTAAATTTCTCAACGGCCCAGTCCCAGCCTTTGCCGAGGGCCTCAGTAAACGACGCCCAAATCTTGCGGCCAGTCTCCGTCTTCGTAAAGAACAAGACCAGGCCAGCAACAACAGCGGCGATACCAGCAACAATGAGGCCAACCGGCCCCATAAGCACAGCCATCGCAGCCTTGAGGCCCGTCATCGCTTTCCCCGCCACGGCAGCAATCTTCGCCATGCCGCCAAGCGCACTAACCGCAGATGACATAGTCGAAATGCCAACAATGGCAGCGGCCACCGTGCCCACTGCGCCAGCTAACGTCAAAAACAGCTTAGGGTGCTTGCCGACCTGCTCAGAAACTTTCGCAAAGGCTTCAGTTACCAACGCCATCACCGGCAACAGTGCAGTGCCGATAGTTTCCTTAGCGTCGTCAAGTTTGGCCTTCGCAACCTGCGTTTTATGCGCAGCGGTATCCGTTTCACGCGCAAACTGGCCTTGTGCCGACGCGGACTGCTCCGTCAACAGCGCCAGCGTGGCCTGAGACTGGGCCTGCTTCTCAGCCTCGCCAGTCAGGCCATCCAGCCCCATCTCGGCCATCTTGGCTTTAATATCAGCCTGCTTAATCGAAATGCCGTAGCGCTCAATCGGGTCAGTCTCGCCACGCAGCACCGCGCCCAACGCAGACACGGCATCAGACGTAGGGCCACCAAACGTGGCAGCAAGGTCAGCACCCATCGCGACCAGGTCAGCAGACTTCCCGCCAAGCTCCTCCATCGGCGTGCCTAAGTTCTTCAGCATCGCACCCATATAGGATGCCTGCTCACGATACTCACGCCCCGACAGGCCAACAGAGTCGGCAGCCGTCTTAGACAGGTTATTAATCTTTGCAGAGTGCTCACCAAAGATGGATTCCACCGCGCCATAGGACTGCTCAGCCTCAGCCGCGTAATCAGCCGCACCCTTACCAAGCGCAGTCAAACCACCCAGCGCAACACCAGCATGAACCCTAAACTTGTTGGAAAAGTCCACCACCGACGACCCGGCCTTACCCACCGCCGACGATAGTTTCTGGCCAAAAGACTTGCCAGCTTTTTCGGCCTCGCCGTCAAGGGATTTGGACACCTCTTTACCAAGAGCCTTACCGACCTCAGTGCCCCCACCCTTTACGGCGCGCTGCATGGCGTCAGTGATTTCCTTGCCAAAGTCACCGCCAGCGTCCTTGCCTTTGCCTTTCATGGCGTTAGACATGCCGTCGGTCAGCTTCTTACCGGCTTCCTTGCCATCAGCATCCAAACCGCGCAGAGACTTCTTAATACCCTCTGCCAGCTTCGACGTATCCGGCATGATGGTGATATAAGCAGAAGCAAGGTTAATAGCCACGGCATGTCCTTTCTAAAAATATGTGTGTTTAAGCCCAACCCAGGGCCTTCGCAGTCTCAGCGGTAGACCACACCTCACCGGTGGCGCGGCCACTCGAATTACGGTCATTGAGGTCAACGTCCTCAACCTCAGCCTCCGGCATCGCAGAACCGCCAGAAGACGAAAAACCGTCAGCGTGGCGGTAAATCGAGGGCGGCGGCTTATCACCCTGCTGACCAACCAGAGCAAAATGAATCCACCCCAACCGATCAGCAATAATCGCCGCCAAATCCTCCCCAAGACCCCACACAGCGTCCTCACCAAGCACCACACGAGTAAGCGCCGAATCCTTCGGCAACGACTCAATAAACGCCACCAGGTCACGCAGCTGGTAATCCTCATCGCCAGTCAAGAACCACCGCAAACGTAAACCGGAGCGAATCAAATCCCCCTCAAGGGCGCGCCGCTGCTCAGTGTCATCTAGGAGTCCGCAGACTCTGCTGATTCCCCCAACGAAACCCCCGCGTCCTCCTGCCACGCAGTGACCAGGTCAACCACATCATCGGCGTACATCTCATCGATGACGTCAAGAGTCTTAGGGTCATCCTTAGTGACTAGCTCTAGCAGGCTGTAAAACTGCTCCTCGTCGGCAAGCTTGCGGATCTTACGGATGATGCCAAACGGGAACTCACCAAACTTTGGCAGCTGAATGGTCTTGCCATTGTAGGTGTAGGTGAAAGTATTGGCCTTCGACTTCTTGGTCTTCTTGGTCGTCTTGGTAGTCATGGGAGACCTCCTATTGAAATATGAAAATGAAAGATTATGGGAGACGATTTGGTGGGCTAGGGGCGTCTCCCTACTCCCCTAGCCCGGCGCGACCGCTAGTGGTTATCCCCAGATGGGGAGACCACCTCGGACGTGTCGCCCTCTTCAGACGGCACCTCAAAGTGCGCGATGAACTTCTTGTTATCCACCGCGAAGCACTCAATCTCGACCTCGTACTTGATGACGTCATCCTTCTTAAAGGTGATGTCACTAACGCTGGTGACCTGGCCGTCCGGAACGAAAATACGGGCCTTCTTGCCCTCGCCGCCATTCATCTCAGCAACAAGCGAGAAGTGTGGAAGCTCGCCAGCAGCATCATCTACCGTGATGTTCTTCCCCTCGATGGTGACGTTGTCCTTGCCGTAAACCGCCTTAAGGACATTCGCATTCGCAGACTCAAGGAACGTGAGCTTAAGCACCACAGAGTGATCAGTCTCCAGAACAATGACGGTGTCCTTATTCCAGTCCTTAATCTTCTCCGTGGAGCGGTCAACGGTCTTTGTCAGACCATCCTCGCCAATAAATCCGGCTGGCTTCGCATTAAGACCAGTGGGCAGTACAGAGGATGCGTCCTTAGGGAAATTAGTGGCAGTCTTCTGGACGTCACCAATAAGCAGGCCACCAGATGCCTTCACATCAGGTGCGCCAACGAGCACATTCGAGCGATTACGTGCATCAGCCATTTTTGAGTCTCCTAACTCATGTAATTTGGGCATGAAAAAAGCACCCACCGGCTAAGTGAGTGCTTGGTACGCATGGCCAGCTAACTGCCAGCGCGTATGCGTTTCTTCAATATCAGGGTCATTCAATTCATGCGGCCCACTCATCTCATCCCACCCAACAATCGCCGGATAGTCGGTAGAGATCGTGAACCGCAAGTAGTCACGGCACTGGTACACAGTGCTCAAGACCGCCTCCATGTCTTGCCAACGCCCATAGACCTCAACAATCATGAAGACCTTGTCATGCGTAGGGGAATACGCCTCGGGGGCCGACGGTTCCACCCGGATAAACACCGGCGGTGGGTCAGGCGGCACACGAGTCGACGCGGGCAGCCCCGTCAATTCACGTAGGCCCGCAAGCACATACTCAACAGCGGTAAACATTAACCACCGCCCAAAGCCTTCAGCAGGGTATTGTGCTTCTGCTGCGAATACGACGCCGCATAATCAGCCGAACGCACATACACGCGATAACGAGACTTGCCGTTAGCGGTCGTGATTCGCCCGTTTGCCTGATACGTGCGCACCTCCGGCGACGGGGACACAGCCTCGGCACGCTGGCGAACACGGTCAGCGGCACCATTGATAGCAGCCTGAGTAGCGGGCATCGTGCGAATCTCATTAAAAGCGGCCAAATTCCACTTAATCTTGTTACCCAACTAGCCCACCACCTTTCTGCAATCAACAACCACAAAACCAGGCGACCAGCCATGCCAACCATGATTAAAGTCCTGCACATGGCCCTGAACCTGCCACACCTGCCCATCAGGCGTGCGCACCTGCCCATCAGCAGGCGGCGCATCCTCCGGCTTCATGTGAATATGCAGCATGTCCACCGTGCGCAGCACAGAATCCCCCTGCTTCTCCTCAGAGAGGTCAACCCACCACGACGCAACCGGATATTCCACCCAATCACCCGCGGTGGGCCGCTCATTACCAAACCGGTCCACGGTCTTACCAGGCACCATGAACTCCAACGACTGCTTCAGCGGGATAAAGCTCACAACCGCCCCCTAATACGGCCACACCGTGAACACGCGCCCCCGGTAACCGCGTAGGCGCTGCTTGTCATTAGCCGACAGCCACACACCATTAGTGGTAGCTCCGGACTCAAACCCAAACGAGCGCGAAAACGGGCCAGCGGACACAGACGTGGACGAGGCGCCTTCAGGCACCGCGCCTTCCTTTTCGGAATAAGCACGCGCCACCATACGGGCAACCACACGCCGCACACGGTCAGGCACAGGCGTATCAAAAGCCGTTCGGCAGTACGCCTCCACCAGGTCGCCAGCCTCTTCAATCAGGGCGGTTACATACTCAGCGTCATTACTCGGAATCTGCTGGTCGGGAAGCAGCCTTTGAACGTCGCTTGGTTCCGCGAGCACTAGGGGCCTCCTTCCCCTCTACAAAATGAGAATCAATGGTCACACCCTCCGGGACCTTATCGCCAGCGCGCAAATAAATTGCGCCGCCATTGACGTGGGCCAGGATGGTGCCCTCAATGTCAGCCTTAACCTGCAAAGTTCAACACCTGCGCAACCATGGAAGCGTTCGGGTTAGTCATCACCGGCAACGCAATACCATTTACGCGCACCCAGTAGGCGTATGGGTCGAACTCAAGGTTCATGCCCGCAACCAGGCCCGGGGCGTCTGGGGCTGCGATGCCATATTCTGGGGCGTTTGCCTCGGCGGTGGTGCCGAATACGGTTTGACCCAGTTCGTTGGTTCCTGCTGCTGGGAGGAAGAACACCTTATCTGGGGAGAGGACGTCCTTGGTGGCGCCGCCAATGTTGACGCGGCGGCGGTATCGGGTAAAGCCCGGCAGGTCATAGGATGCCAGAACCGTGTTCAGCTCTTCGATGGACACGACATTACGCACGGCAGTACCGCCTACCGCGTCGCGTACCTGCTTGTTGCGCTGGAAAGCGGAAATGACCTTATTGGAGGCAAGGATAGTACCCGGCAGGGCACCGTTTTCATCCTCGTACTTTTCAGCCCACGCGAGCAGATCGTCAAGTGGGGTGCCGCCGTCTGTGTCCCACTGGTTTGCAGCCTTAGTGGTCATGTCTGCCTTGCGGCCAAGGTCCTCATCAGCATAGAAGCCGTTTTCGTTGATGGTGGCGCGGCCTGTTTCCAGAACGGAGCCACGCATCGCCTCAATACGGTTAAGGACTGCGGCGGTGGTGTCAGCGGCGACCTGGCCTACCTTTAGTTCGGCCTGCTCGTTACCACTACGGGCGCGAATCTGGTCAAGTTCGCCTACTCGGTTCTTCTGGGATACCGGGGGGAGCTGCAGGGCTACCTGGCGGCCGCCACGTGGTCCGCCAATCGTGGACTCGGCATCATAGGAGCGGTACTCCGCAGCGGGAACTAGCCCACCATTAGCGATGGTGTAGCGGGCAACGTCAGAATCGGTCAGCGTGTCCGGGAAGAACTGCGCGAGGGATACGGACTGTGCGTTGATGTCCTGCTGGGTGCGTCGTGCGAATACGGTCAGCTCGGACGCGGAAATCAATTCATTATAAAGCGCCATGGGTTAGGCCTCCACTTCTTCCTTGGTAGCGAATACGAACGACGCCGGGGGCTCAGTGAGGGTGGTGACGTCAAATACCTTCTTCGGCAGAAATGCCGGGCGAATACGGCCATGCCACACCATTGGGGCTACCTGGTGGTCGCCACGGGCTGGCTGGTCAGTGAGTAGGAATCCCGCAAGCTTATCCTCAGCGGCGGTTACCGGCTCATACAGTCCCTTAGCGTCCTGCTTGAGGGGTACACCGGAGGGGATAAGGTCACCGAAGGCCTTAAAAGCCTCTACCTTCAGGGTGACGGTCTGGGCTTCGTTCGTGGCGTGGGCAGAGCCAAGCCACTTAAGATTCGAGCCTCCGAAAGACTCATTGTTGATAATGAAAGACATGTCCTATTTCTCCTTCTTGTTGGGGAACATGCGGTCATACAGGTCAGCGCCAGCCGAACCGCTACCAGTAACCTCCACGCCACGTGGGGTGTGTACAACGCCAGACCGCTTCTCGACAATCTGCTGTAGTTTCGCAGCAAAATCATCAGAATCGCGCTCAAGTGCCCGGTAAGCGTCACGGAAAGCAATAGAGTCAGCAAGCTGTGACACCGGCACCTGCGTGCCAGTCTCAACCTCCAACGCAATCAAGTCACGGAACATGTTGAGTTCAGACTCAGCGGCCTCACTGCGCTGGTTAGCGTCCCTGGCTTGGGCTAGAGCCTTCTCGACCTCGTCACTCGTGTCTGGTGCGTCATCAACTTTCTTTTGCCAGGACTTGGCGCGCTTCTCCCACTCGCGGGAATGCTTTTTCCAGTCCTGAATCTCCGACTTGACCTCTTCTGGGGTCTTGTCGGGGAATACGTCACCCCATGCCGCTGACGTGTCGTCAGGGGTAGTCGTGGGTGTCTCGTCGGCGAGCTGCACTGCATCATCGCCGGTGTTCTGCTCTTCTACAGGGGTGGTGGTTTCATCAGCCATGTTTGCTGTCTCCTTCTTCCTTTTCGGATTACATGTGGGGGGTGAGCGCGACCACCCCACACGTGAGGCGCTCCCGCGCTACTAACTCGGCCATTCCGGCTATTTACGCAGCGATGCCCTGCTCTCGCATCGCCTTAGTGATTAGTTTCATGGTCATTGGCTCCCCCGGGTACTTCTCGGCGGCGTACAACCTGGCCGCCTCATACTCCTCTTCAAAATCAGACATATACCCAGGAAAATTTGCGTCCACCCCGTCGGGAACCGGGGCGGCGACACATTTACAGTGGTCGTGGTACTTCGATCCTGCCGACTGCAAACCGCGCACACGGCCCTTCTTAAGCCGCGTGCCCTTGTCCTTGCCATCGGAATAATGCTTCTTCACACCGGACATGCCGACGAACAGGGCCGATGACTCCGACCCGTACACGGCGCCACGAGACGCCAGAATCCGGCAGAATGAACACGCCCCGGGCTGCGCAACCCTGGCGTACTTCACACCCGTGTTTAGCGCATTCAGGTCAACAGTGTTTCGGCTCGCGCCAAAAATGTGTTTTTGAAGTAGCAGCGCCATGCGTGACGTCGGGTCAATGCGCCCGACCTCATTTGTTGCCATGCCCCACCGAACTTCTTTAGTTAGCTGCTCATAGGTAGGCATGTATGCAGGCAACGCCTCGTATAGGTCGTCGGCAACGATTTCATCCCACCATGTTGCTGTCATCTCAGCAGCAGCGCCACCAAAAGTGTTCACCAAAGCAGAAAGTGCCTCAGTGAGGTAAATGCGTGCCTGTTCGCGCTCAAGATCCTTAGCCCGGCGAACGATCTGCAGTAGGTCATGCATCGCCATTCGGTTTACCTGGTCAAGCTGGTTGCGCATCAAATCCCACTCAAGCTTGCCTCCCGTCACTACCGTCACGGTTCACCACTTCCTCGCCTTGTCGATAGTTCCTCGACAAGCTGCGCGTCCTCGGTAGACGTATTTGACTGCGACTGAATCTTCGACTCCACCAACTTGTTTAGCTTTTCTACACGCGCATTTTGGCGAATCTTTGGCCGCTGGTCATCGGGGATTCGTAGCCTATCCAGTGCCCAATCAGATGTGGGGTCAATCCACTGGGATAGCTTCATAATCGCATCCGCGTCCGACGACAGCGTAGGCGACGCCGGGTCCTCCCAACGTTCCTTAACACTGGTGGAAAATTCCGGCCACGGAATCCGGTTCCCGTTCAGCCACGACGCCATCCACCCCACTTGGCGTAGGTCAGGGTTAATCAAATCCTGCTGGTTACGGCACCCCAGAATAAGCCGGTCAAGCCACGCACGAATCGCGTCCGCGCTAGGCGGATTCTCAGTCGAAAAACCAAGATAAGCCACCGGGATACCAGTAGCCGACGACATAAGCTGCGAGTAAGCGCGCACCTGCTCAATAAACGGCGTGGGTGGCGACGATGAGAACTGGTGAAGTTCCATCTCGGGTTCGCCTGGAATCTCGGGAGGCGGCAACGTCAACAAGGACCCTGTTGTGGCCCTAAACCCCGCCATGACCTTCTCAGACTCTGACGGGTTATCACCATCCACAAACATGTCCATGGTGCCGTTCTTCAGCCAGCGTTGCGGATAGGTGTAAAACTCGCGGTTTAGTTCCATACCCTGCAACGTTCGGCAGGCCGCAATAGTGTAGTAGCGAACCGGCGTGCTAATCATCGATCGGCCATACCAACGGCGGGAACGAGCATTATTACGGATACGCACAATAGACGGCGTACCAAGCGTGTGGGGTACAAAATCATCAACCTCGGAAGAATTGCCCCTAATGTATGCGACACCCTCCGGTAGGTACAGGACTGTCTGCTTATCTCCATCTAGGAGCGTTCGTTCACGCATTCCAGCCACGGGGCGCTGATTGAAGTTATCCCAAATCAGCGTGCCCTCAGTCGGTGGGACCGAGTGCGCTTTCCACACCCCAGTGTCGTCCGGTTCCAAGGCGATAAACCCGATACCGAAGATTAGGGAGTCAAGAACCGCCTCCTTAGTAGCTAGTGGCACCCCAGCCAACTCCGTGACCTGTTCTAGGCCGCGTCGGCGCTGGTCAGCCCAGCCGAGGAAGCGCATGCGCTCCGCGTAGGAGTCCACCACAGTAGCTGGCCAATCAGACGCCACGTTCAGTTTCGCAGCCAACTCCGGCGGGACAGCAATGTTTAGCGTGCCAGTAATGTACTCGCCAGTGTAGAAATCCTCGGCAGTCTTATTGGCAGAATACCGACGGTTCCGCGTCCCGTTGAGCACCGACAGAAAATCCCGGTGCGACTCAGACAAACGAGCCATCACAACACTCCAATCTTTCTTTTCTCGGTTCGTTCACGTGGTTGACCCCAACCTGCAGACACAGCCTCAGTCATCGCACGAAACGCCAACATCGCGGCATACGTGCCATCAATTTTGTCCGGCGAATCGGGATAGGCCTTATACAGCAGATACCCGGTTCGGGTTGCGCGTCTACGTGCGTTGAGCAGGTGGCGGACCAAGTGTGGCGAAGCGCCAATGCTGACCTCTTCCAGCATGATCGCTTGTCGGAAATTCTCGACCCACTCGGACACTGATGATGTTTTCGCCCGTGGCCAGGCGGCAATTGGTGAGTTTCGGGAAGCCCTCACCCGTAATTGCCTACGGTATCTCGCTTCCCATTCAGCAACCTGAGATTGCCACCCGGACGGATCGGCATAAAAACCGATGACGTTATACCTGCGGAAACAGTCATCAATCGTGGCTTGAATATCCAGCAGATTCGGTTGCCAGTCCTGTGTGTCGTTCGGGCCTTTCTCCCAAATCTTGATCTCGCAAATGTGCTTGTCCGCAGGACGTGCTGCCACCAGCGCAGTCGCATCCGGATTACCCCTACGACGGCCACCAGACCCGTCGAAACCGAGCACGATCACGTCCCCATCCTGCAGCTGCTTGGAATCGTCGCGTACAGCACGCACGTCCACCTGAGACAGATAGCTGTCTGACGCGTGCGTGATTTGATTGAGGAAGTCCGACCTAGAAACCTGCGGGTCAGTAGAGGGGTCCCAAATCGTCGAAACGATGCGCTCCAGGTCAACCCACCCGGACTTGCACGGCGGGTCATGGATAACGCACCCGCCGGCTACGTCAGCGGAATCACCATACGCAATCCGCAACCCCTTAATGAGTGAGTCCTTATCGCTCATGTCGGTATTCGCAGGCGCTTCACGATGGTCGAAAAGTAGGCCTTCGTCTTTAGCCTCACCGTTGACAATGGTTGACCAATACGCGGCAGACTTTTCTGCGACGCTGTTTTCTCCAGGGATAAAAGCATTTGGCGTTTCAAGAGTCGATCCGCCGAGCTTTGCCGCGTTCGAGCGCATGATTAATGCCAGCTTATCGCCACCATTACTTGCGGTCCAGACCTCCGTCTGGTCCATCACGGAGAACACGGCGCGGGCGCCCTTCACACTTGATGCAGAAGCAGAGATGGGGCGTATCTGTCCACGTGGGAGGTTAATAAAACCACCCAGCAATTCAAGCCCAGGATAGTCATCAAAGAGTTGATCGGTGTCCATCATTTCTATCAGCGCTGCCCACGTGTTCTTTGTCTGGTCCTCAGATACTGCAGCGATCTGTACTAGCGGCGTGCGTCGTTCAGACCACGGCATCCCAACTGGCTGCCCATATGAATCCCACCCGGCGAACAAGACCGGGCCCAGTGCTTCCAGGGCGCAGAAAGCGCCAGCGAACGGGGATTTTCCCCATCCACGGGGCCGACTTATAACCCCCCTGTGGATTACCCGGCGTCCTGTGGTGGGGTCGAGTTGGTAGTAGCGAAGGATGAAGTCTTCTTGTTCTGCGGTTGGGATGAACGGTTCGTACTCGGGGGCGTCCGGTTTAGCCAAGTAGGCGGTCATCCAGTCGATGGCCTGCCACCCCAGGGTTGGGAAGTCGTTTTCATTCTGTGGTTTCCAACCCACTGGAAGCACCTCCAGTAAAAGTCTTAGGATGACTCATTTTTGAAATCGACCACCTTTAAATCGCCGCGACGTTCACGTGCCGACGGCACAGGGTTTGGCCTCTTCGAATCCTTTTCGTCTGCTTCCGCGAACTGGATGCGCAGACGCGCCCGGTCTTCCATAGTCGCACCGAACTTTGCTACACGTATTCGCAGCTCAGGCAACTTTTCAAGGTTCATGTAGCCCCACACCGCATGATGGACTAGCGCAGTGTCTTTTAAGAAATCCCAGTCCGTAATGGTGAAAAGATCAGATTGGGGGGATTCGGCCCACATCTGCCACCAATCAACGGTTTGTGGCGACCACTCCTCCCCACCCGGTAGCTCCGGTAGAGGCGGCTGTTCACAGTGCTCAAACCGTAGAATTGTTGTTTGGTGCTCATCTTTGTTGCGGCGTGCCCTGCGGCCCGCCGGTTTAGGTGCAGGTCCCATCCCGCCCATATCTGATCATCTCCTTATTGCTGTGCAGCATTTTTAGGACTTGCCCAAATAGACTTCCTTCTTTTTACGGACGCGACCACGACCATCCTTAGTACGAGTAACACGGGTGACGCCGCTACGCGGGCCAACTTTGGCTTTGACAACGGTAGTGCGGACGCCACCACGCGGCCCGGTGGTGCGAGTGGCGCGGCGATTAGTGCGCAGACGATTCATGTTTTCACCTCCTTTCAATGGCAAAACCCCCACCCGCTAAAGCGGAGGGGGTGGCGATCGGCCGGGGCTTTATCTGCCATCCGGCCAATCAACATCAATCCCGAGCTTTTCGGCCAGCTCATAGCCATCAACGTGGCCCCGGTATAAGTTAATTGGTGCCACAGCCTGCAAGAAAGCATCAAGGTCTTCCGAGGTCTTAAAGCACAGCCCAGCCCAGTACCCGGCATCCACCGCATAGCTGAACCGGTTGCGCTCCTTTTTCATCCTTTTTTTGAAGCCATCTAAAGCCTCGGACAGTGCGCCGACTTCATCATCCGAGTCTTTCTGCAGGTCGCCCGTAGGCTCCCCGAGCTGCTCGAATGGGTCTTTGTGCGGATTTTTTAGCGGGCGAATACCATTTCCCCCGCCCGCGAATCCTGAACCGCCGAATCCCCCTCCGGCGAATGGTGAATTTTTAGAGGTGCTCATAACGCATCATCTCCAGATCGACGCCGGGGAACCACCGGCGGATAAGCTCAAAATCATCGGGTAGATTTTCAGAAATCGGTTTAATAAACCGGTAATCTAGCCCGTCGAACGTGCGGCCAAAAAGGTCATAGTCGATTGGCAGCTCAACATCATTTTTGGCTATGCAGCGCCGGATGTCGGCGATTTTCCAGTCCCACACCACATGTGCGATCCTGGTCTTGAATGGCTCGCCATCGATCTTTTCAATCTTCGATGTCCACGGCCCATGGGTCACCATTGCGAGGCGGCGCATCGGGGAATCAGCCGCCCGCACACCATCACAGACCCATGTGTCATCATCCAGCCCGAGGGATTCACACACCATTGCCCAAAATTCCGGAAATTTAATGGTGGTGATGCCACCGGCCTCATAAATCGACGCCATCCACGGGGCTGTGTGCACCTGCTCCTCAAGGTGATTCCAAAAATCACGGTGGGGTAAATTTAGGATTTCCATACCAAAAAAATCCTCAAATTTCTTCAGCGACTCCTCTTCAAATCGAAGGCCGGGTACCCGCCATAGATGGACTGGGATGACTTCCACACCGGCTGCCATGAGGGCGATCATCGCTGCGATAGAGTCTTTTCCACGGCTGAAGGCCACTAGGACGGGGCGGCCCTCCTCTGCGAGCTTTTGGCGCATGTGTGCGGATGATTCAACCGCCGGGGCGAGGCCCTCCCCCGATTTTTTGCGCACGGGGGCGGGATTAATCCCGGCCAGATCCCACTTTCGCATCTTTAGGCCTCCTCAATCCCTAGAATCTGCATAATTTCGACGATATTTCGCTCCGCTGACTCAATTTCAATTTCGGCTGCATCCTCCCACCCTGCGGGGATGTCCATAGTGGGGCAGGTCCCCACGCCATCGAGGGAGGTCCAGATCTCTGGCATGATCGCCGCGATGCTTTCGGGAATCTCTGGGTTGATGCTCACGGAGCCGGTGGCGCGGTCTACGATGTAGCGACCATCGACGGTAGCGACGGTAGCGATGGCGGTTGCGGTGGTCATTTTCTTTTCCTTTCTTAGGGGCTTCCCCTTCCGAAAATGACTATACCGGGTATAGGGCTGCCATGCAAGATCAACGCGATAACCGCAGGTGACGACTATTTGCCACCACTTAACTTTCATAACCAGCACTATAGGCGCTATAGTAATGCTGTAAGCGAAAAGGCCACAAGCCCACACCCCCTGAAAGGAACCGCAATGACCAACCTTGAAAACCTCGCCTACACCAAATTCACCACAGACGACTCCTTCACAACGCACAATGTCGCTCACCTCGCCTACCATGACGGGTCCGCCCCGCGTAAGCGGGGATGAGCCCCAAGACCCGCGAAGGCTACACACGCCTCACCAGTCCGCCCCGCGTAAGCGGGGATGAGCCCGTCATCGCCGCCGACGCATGCCCCAGCTGACGGTCCGCCCCGCGTAAGCGGGGATGAGCC
>NZ_KV788320.1:0-638 GCF_001807215.1 Corynebacterium sp. HMSC05D08
TTGTTGTGTTGGTTGTGTGTTCGTTATTTAGGGCGCATGGTGGATGCCTTGGCATGCTGAGCCGATGAAGGACGTGAAAGGCTGCGTTAAGCCTCGGGGAGTTGTCAATTGAGCGTTGATCCGAGGATGTCCGAATGGGGAAACCTGGCACCTGTTATGGGGTGTTACCCTTCAGTGAATTCATAGCTGTTGTGGGGGTTACGCGGGGAAGTGAAACATCTCAGTACCCGTAGGAGAAGAAAATAATAATGATTCTGCTAGTAGTGGCGAACGAACGTGGATGAGGCTAAACCGTGTGCATGTGATACCTGGTAGGGGTTGTGTGTGCGGTGTTGTGGGCCCTGATGAGGATGGCTACTGACGTCCTGCCCGCGCATTGTTGTTAGGTGAAGTGGTGTGGAAACGCCTGCCGTAGAAGGTGATAGTCCTGTAGCTGAAGATGATGGTGTGTGGGTTGTTGGGTTGCCCGAGTAGCAGCGGGCTCGTGGAATCTGCTGTGAATCTGCCGGGACCACCCGGTAAGCCTAAATACTCAGTGTGACCGATAGTGGATAGTACCGTGAGGGAATGGTGAAAAGTACCCCGGGAGGGGAGTGAAATAGTTCCTGAAACCATGTGCTTACAATCCGTCAGAGCAC
>NZ_KV788321.1:0-711 GCF_001807215.1 Corynebacterium sp. HMSC05D08
CACGAAAGAACGCGAAATCCCAGAACCAATTAAAGCCTGGCTAGATGCAGCGGAAGGGCGCAGCTACACCGACTACGAAGACGGACACATCTGGACCCACCGTCACCACAGCGACAAACGCCGCACCAGCGGCAAACCGCAGGCAGTGACCTATTACCAGTATTCCTACGATAGGGCTCGGCGCACAAGGCGCGGCATCGGCGAACAACTAGATAAAGCCCAGCGTGCTGTTGACGGAAAGATACCCGTCAAGCGGAATCGATACGTCAACCTCAAGGCCCCGAATAAGCAGGTCAACCACACCCTAGCCAACAAGCACCTAACCCTGGCCGGGATTAAAGGATACGAGACCTCACGCACAGACTTAAAACCCCAGGAAGTCATCGGTGCCTACCGGCGCCTGTTCACGATCGAGAAATCGTTCCGAATGGCGAAATCAGACCTGAAAGCCCGACCGATTTATCACCGTAAAGAAGACTCCATCCACGCACACCTAACCATTGTGATGGCCGCGATGGCCACAGGCCACGTGTTGGAACAAGCCTCGGGCCTGTCGTTGAAGCGATTAGTGCGAACCCTGAAGAAATACCGGACGTTTACCGTCGAAATCGCAGGCCATACCATCCATGCACAAACCGACCTGCCCGCTGACATCCGCGAACTCACCGAAAAGCTGCCCCAACCGTCTGACTAAATTGAGCCAAGTCAGGT
>NZ_KV788322.1:0-552 GCF_001807215.1 Corynebacterium sp. HMSC05D08
TTCCGCTCGCGCTCGACCGTGAAGTACGTGCGGATCAGTGCCAGGGTTGCCGGCATCATCGCTGCCGCACCGACAGCGAGCACAGCGCGTGCACCGATCAGCACCTCGGGCGACGGCGCCAACGCTGCGAGCAGGGACGCCAACCCGAAGATCACCAGGCCGACGACGAACATCTGCGTGTGGCCGATGCGATCACCGAGGGTCCCGCTACCGAGCAGCAGGCCCGCCATCACCAGGGGATAGGCGTTGATGATCCACAGGCTCTGGGTGCTTGATGCCTCAAGGTCCTCGGTCAGTGTCGGCAATGCCGTGTACAGGATCGAGTTGTCGAGGGTGATCAGTAGGAGCCCCGCTCCGACAGTCACCAGCAGCGACCAGCGTCGCCGTTTCGTCATCGTGGACATGCGCGTCTCCTTAATCGTTTAATCGTGAACAACGTAAGTGTACCAGATGGATGGTGTAGTTATGTCTACTGCGAGAGAGATCCGCGTCACTCCCTGTTCACGGCGCCTAAGGCCAGTGACTACGAGCGTGGCGCTCATTTGGGTACAC
>NZ_KV788323.1:0-166398 GCF_001807215.1 Corynebacterium sp. HMSC05D08
AACTAACTCGTACACCACGCTAACGGACGCAACCGGCCGGAGGGCTAGTTTATGCAATTCTCCTAGTGCTCAGCTGGGGCATCAGCGTCATTTCTGCGCGGAGATATCGGCTTGGTGCGCATGGCCGATTCATTGTTTATTCTCTCATTGCTGTGGGCTCCATGATCTTTTTGGTTGTGGCCGGAGGCGGAGGCAACTGGGCCACCCATATGCAGGCGAGTGGTTACATTTTGGCTGGCTGCATCTTGAGTGCCATAGACAGCAAGATTGTTCCAGGGGATGAGGGGTCCGAGTCATGAAAGTCCCGAGCAGTTGGATGAAAAGACCCTTTCCGGTTGCGTGGGCCGATCTAAATGCCGCCCAAGAGATCCCACTGCGCCGCTTGGGCGCAGAATTCCTCCTTGCTTAACGAACCTGCGCCGGTAGGAATACAGCCGAGCAGTGGCACGCCGGTCACCTTGGGAAGCTCCGCGATATTGAGGCGAGTGGCGAGGTCCGGCTCTTGTGGCAGCATGCCGCCAACCAGCCCTTTGACGTGAATGCCACGGGCGCGGGCAGCTTCCACGGTGAGCTCAGCGGCGTTGAGGCTGCCCAACATCAAGCTGGTGACTATGAAAAGCTCGGCGCCGAGGTCACGGGCGACGTCGGCAAGCGTGAAGCTATCCGCGAGCCGAACCAGCAGGCCGCCCGCGCCCTCCACGAGTACGACGTCTGCATCGATGCTGCGAATCCACGCCAGCACCTCCTCTTTTTCGGCCTGCGCTAATCCCGCGCGCCGGGCAGAAAGGTTCGGCGCTAGAGGCTCCGGATAGTGCTTGAATTGCCGGGATTCCACGCCGGTAAGACGTGTGACCGTGGCGCAATCGCTCGTATCTCCTGTTTGCAGCGGTTTCGCCACCACCACATGCTTGCCCGCCGCCTGGTACTGCGCGGCCAGGGCCGCTGTGGCAATGGTCTTTCCCACATCCGTATTGGTTCCGGTGATGCAATAGATCATGCGACCTCCCCGGCGGCAACGACGGCGCGGCAAATGCGCGCTACTTCCTCATCGGTACAGATATATGGCGGCATTGTGTAGATGAGCCTGCCGAATGGGCGCAGCCATACGCCTTCTTCAAGGGCCGCCGCGGTGGTCGCTTCCATGTCCACGTCATGGTCCATTTCCAGTACACCGATGGCGCCGCGCACGCGGGTGATGCCGGGGGCGTCGCTAAGCCCTGCGCGTAAACCTTGCTCAATGCGTGCGACGTCCGCGCGCCAGGTGCCTTCCGCAATCATGGCGGTGGACTCGGCCGCCACCGCGCAGGACAGGGGATTGGCCATGAACGTCGGCCCATGCATCAATGCGGGCGGCTGCATCGTCTCCGCCACCTTTTGCGTGGCCAGGGTTGCTGCCAACGAGACAAACCCACCCGTTAGCGCCTTGCCCACGCACATGATGTCGGGCGTGATTCCTGCCGCCTGCGTCATGAAGAGCTCACCTGCGCGACCAAACCCGGTGGCGATTTCATCCGCGATGAGCAAGATTCCGTGCTTATCGCATAGCTCCCGCACGCCTGCGACCAGCTCTAGATCGTGGAAGCGCATCCCGCCCGCGCCCTGCACGCCGGGTTCGATGATGACCGCGGCGACTTCTTCGGTGATAAAGGATTCGAACTTATCCAAGTATTCCGCCCGCTGCTTAGCCGAGGCGCCTTCCGTGGGCGGAGCTGGGGCAAAGATCTGCTCGGCAAGGATGCCCTTCCACATAGAGTGCATGCCGCCTTCCGGATCGCACACGCTCATCGCGGCGAAGGTATCGCCGTGATAGCCCGAGCGCCAGGTCAAAAGCTTGGTGCGGCCGGGCGGCGAGCACTGCAGCGCCATCTTTACCGCCACTTCCACCGCGGCGGATCCGGAATCGGAGTAGAAGACCTGCGCGTACTGGTGGTTGGTCAACTCCAGGAGGTTTGCGGTAAGCCGCGCTGCCGGTTCGTGAGTAAGTCCGCCGAACATGACGTGGCTGAACCTATCGATCTGATCCTTCGCCGCCGCCACCAACCGCGGGTGCGAATGGCCGTGGCATGCCGCCCACCAGGAGCTCATGCCGTCGATGACGCGTTGGCCATTTGCGAGTTCTAAATAGGCACCATCGGTGCGCAGTACCTGCAAGGCTGGCGCGCCGGGCGCAGCATAGGGGTGCCAGATGTGGGTGGAGTCGATCGCAGCGACTTGAACATTGTTCAATAAAGGCATGGAATTATCTCTACCACAGCTATAATCTCATTTCATGACTATAATTGAACAACGTTCAAGACTGGGTGTAGCTCCCGCGCTGCCAGCCATCGCTGGCGTGGAAATGTGGGAGCGATTCAGCTTCTACGGCATGCAAGCCATCCTGGTCTATTACCTCTATGACCACACGGCTGGCCTGGGGCTGGAGCAAAGTGAGGCCACCGCATTGGTAGGTGCTTATGGCGCGATGCTCTACTTATTCACCTTCGCCGGCGGGTGGGTTTCTGATCGCGTTCTGGGCGCTGAACGCACCTTGCTAGCCGGCGCCGCGCTGCTTATCGGCGGCCATCTCTCGCTTTCCCTAATTCCCGGGTTCGTGGGCCTCTTCGCCGGGCTTTTCCCCTTGGCGCTGGGCTCCGGGTTGCTCAAGACCGCAGCGATCACCATTTTAGGCGCGGCATTTCCGACGTCCGCGGGACCGCCTTTCCAAATCTTCTACCTAGGCATCAACATCGGCGCTTTCTTGGGGCCCATGCTGACCGGCTGGCTGGCTGAGACCCGTGGCTTTCACGTGGGCTTCGGCGCCGCGGCGTTGCTCATGGTCGTGGGCTGCGTGAACTATTTGGCGTTACGCGGGCGAATGCTCGGTAGTCTCAGCGCTAAATCCCGCGAGTTTATTACCCAGCCCGCAAACCCTGCTGCGCCGCAGACACAGCTCAAGGTACTTATCGCCTCTGTACTGGTTATCGTCGCTGCGGTGTGGGGCTTGAGAAATCCCGATCGTTTGGCTTATGTGCTGCTCATAGCCACGGTCGCAACCGCCCTTAGGCTCTTTGTCACCGTGCTCACCTCGCCACGGGTAAGTGCTGCAGAAAGACAAAAAGTACGAGCTTTCATTCCGCTATTTATTGCGTCAACTACGTATTGGACGCTGCAGTCCCAGGCCTATGGCGTCTTTGCCGTTTATTCAGAGCAGCGCCTAGATCGCACCATCGCTGGCTTTGAAGTGCCCGCTGCTTGGACGCAGTCCCTCAACCCTCTTTTTATCTTGGTATTTACCTTTCCCATCGCCCGCCTTTTAACCAAACACCGCAACCGTAACCACCTCATGGGCGGCGGACTCGCGTTGGCGGGCATGGGAATGCTGGTGTTGGTTCCCTTTACCGGGGCAAGTTCGGTTCCGTTCCTAGCGCTTGTAGGCTGCATCCTGTTTATGAGCTTGGGCGAGCTTTTCATTGGCCCCATCGGAATGGCTGCCACTGCGATCCACGCGCCGGCTGCCTTTGCCACACGCTTTTCCGCGTTGTTCTTTCTTTCCTTGGCTATCGGAACTTCTCTAGCAGGCAGTTTGTCCACCCTCTATTCCTCAGAAACGGAGCTTTATTACCTCATTGTGGTGGGACTAGTGCCGGTGATTGTTGGCGGCGCCATTTACAAAAGCAAGCAGTGACCTATCGTGAAATCATGAGGAAATTCGTTGCTGTTTCGAGTGCTCTAGCTGTAGTTGCGGTGAGCGTTACCGGTTGTTCATCGGAATCCGAAAGCGATTCTCCGAAGCCGGTCTTCCGTGCGACCACCGAACAACAAACCGAGTCCACAGAACAGACCCAGCAGCAAGCAGACCCGCAGCCGGTAGTGACCGAAACGGTAACTGCGGAAAATAAAGAAAATGAAAAGGAAAAGTGCGCGGACGGCGGCTCTGATTTGCAGAAGCGATTCGCCAACGGCGCAAAGGGTGTCCTCAATACGAATGAAGATGATTTCAAGTTCCACTACACGGTCATTGACGGCGCCTATGATCCGTGCGCGGAGATTAGCTACGCTGTACTGAGTGGCGCCTTAGGTGACGAAAACGGTCCTGCCGGAACGGGTGCATCAATCGCAGACGGAATCCTCATTTGGTCCGAGGGCGAATTGGTCGGCGGCCACGGTATCACCGCCAGTTCCGTGGAAGAAGCTTCCATGGTGGGAGACGATGAAATCGAGCTCACCGTGGGCAATCGCGGACGTACTACCGCAGAGGGAATTACCGAAACCGCACGCGTGCGCCTAGAGGTTGAAGATGATCAATTGGTCCCAGTTGGCGGAGACATTGAGCAGTACAAGTCCTTCACGGACGGAAATGTGCAGCTGTATCCCTAAAGCTTGTGGCCAACGCGCATTTGAAGCCGGAAAGGCCTATAAACATCACGCAAGCTTGCACAAGTAATGCCTGCCACCAGAAGCCGGTGAGCGCGTATTCTCCTGTCATCCCGTGGTTCATGAGCAAGACGATGAAGAGCGTGAGCGCGGACAGTAATCCCGTCGTGGTTGCTGTCAGCGCGAAGGCTTCACCGATTTGTACCCGGAAAATGCTGTTCCTGGCAGCGCCCGCCAAAGTTAGCGCCCCTGCGTCGTGAGCGATCCGCTTGCGCATTAACAGCGAAGTAGTAAACGCCGCCATCACGCTCGGCGCGATCGTCGGCCCGAGTACCACTACGAACACCTGCCACGGCGACAACGTAACCTCCTCCTCCATGCTCAACATGGCGCGGAGACCTGAGCCCACGGCGATGATGAGGCCGCCGAATAAGGTCCACGGCATGATATGTGGTGCGGTGAAGTTGCTGCGTACGCGCACGTTCGCGCCAGCGATGCCGAGAGGTCGGGTCCACTGCATAAGCAGTGGCAACATCCATGGAACCAGGAATGCGAACAAGGGGATAAGGCCCAAACACGCGGACATTGCATCTATCGGATCTTCGATTAAGGTGCAGGCAAACAAGATCCCGGCACCAAGGATTAAAGCGAGCGCACACTTGGCAGCTGTCCACCGTGGCATCCCCGAACGGTAGATGCGTCGCAATGACAAGAATCCACCCAGTACTGCGGCAAGTACGCACACCGCACTAGCTAGTACAACACCGCCCATCGTCACGGAGATACCGTCCACTCGAATGTTGTCGCGGTGGAAAGCATCGAGTGCGAAGTCCGTGAGAAATGTAGCGCAAAAGGCGCCAGGAACCGCACCGCACGCAGAGACCGCCGCAATCTGACCCAGCACGAGTACAAAGATGAGCCAATTGGGCATGCCCACCATGCGCCAGCTGCGGTAGATGTGGATGTGCTCGTCGATGATGAGCTTCATCTGCGAGAAAATGACGAGAATATTGGAGCAGATAGCCAGCCCGAGGATGGTTCCGCCCAGAGAAGTTGTGTCATCACCGGTTGCGTTAATGAGCGCTACGGCAAGCGAGAATCCCATTCCGGAGATAAAACACGTCAGCGCCACCGCCAGCCAGGAAGGCCAATTGCTGTGCAGATCCTTAAGCCATACGGACATGGTGTTCCTCCAGCTTGTAGATGCGATCGGCCTTCGCGGCGGCCGCGTGCGAGTGGGTGACCATTACCACCGTGCTGGGTACGCGGACGAGATGATCCATGACCACGTCCGCCGTGTCGTCGTCCAACGCGCCGGTGGGCTCGTCGGCGAAGATGAAGGGGGCGTCGGCAAGCAATGCTCGCGCCACCGCGACGCGTTGCTGCTGTCCGCCCGAAAGCTGTGCCGGTAAGCGCTTTTCCAGCCCGCCGATGCCCAAGCTCTCAAAGGTCTGGTGCAGCTTCGCCGGGCTGCATTTACGGCCGGAGAACTTCGCCGTAAGTTCCGCGTTCTGCTGGGCGTTAAGCGATTCCAGGAGGTTATAGTCTTGGAACACGAAAGCGCGGTGCTTGCGCCCCGGTGCATTTACCTTGCCGGTTGTAGGTTTGTCGAGGCCAGAAAGCAGGCCGAGGAGCGTTGACTTGCCGCTTCCGGAAGGGCCCATGATGGCCACGAACTCGCCCGGTTCAATGCGCAGCGAGAGGTGGTCTAGCACCAGATTCTTGCCGTATTTCTTCGTGAGATTTTTCGCGATGAGTGTCATGCTTTCGATTTCACGTTGAAAGGCGCGGTATTCCGATGGGGGAGACTCCCAGAAATTTAGGGGAGCTAGCTCCACTGCGTGTGTCCGAAGTGCGGATTAGGGTTGTACTCTATGGCAACTCTCAAATCCGTAGCGTGGAATCTAGTGCTAGCGCTGCTGTGCATTCCCGCTGCTGTGGTTTCCGTTGTCATGCTGCCCTGGATTCCGCTCGTTGCGTCCCTCATGGCCGCCATCACCCGCGGCGGCGCACGGTGGTTGGGCGTGAAGATTCGCTACCGCACCCCACATCGCTGGTTTGATTGGCAGCAGTTCTATCACCTTCTGATTCAGCTTTTGCTCTCGATTTTGAGCATGGCGTTGTGGCTGTTCGTGGGGTCTATGACGGTGGTATTCTTCATCGCTCCTTTCTTCACGGATAGGTTCAACATCGGTAGCCTCGTCATTGAAAATCGAGCCCTGGCTATCGTGGTGAGCTGGACGTTTGGCTGCCTGTGCTTGCTGGTCCTTATCTTTGGCGCGAAGTTTTTAACCTTTCTTTCCGTGAGCACCACCCGCCTGGCGTTGGAGAGCGATGCGCGAGCCACGCTTATCGACGCCTTCTCCGGCGAGCGCCGCCGCATCGAACGGGAGCTACACGACGGCCCGCAGCAGTACCTCACCGCGCTCAAGCTCAACCTAGCCGCGGCGAAAAGAGGAGACACCGCGGCTCTCGACGCCGCCGACCACAACGCCAGCCTTGCTCTCTCTGCCTTGCGCGACACGGTCCGTGGCATCGCACCGCAGGTCCTCTTCGATAATGGCCTGATTGCGGCTCTCGAAGAACTCCTCGTCCATTCCGGGCTGGAGACCACCCTCGAATGCAAAGGCGAAGAATGCTCCCTTGATGAAACCAGCGCCTTGTTGGCATATCACTGCGTGGCAGAGGGACTAACCAACGCCGTAAAGCACGGTGAGGCCACCGCAGCGACTGTGAAGCTGGATTACCGAGAAGGGATAAAAATTTCCATCACCGATAACGGACATGGGTTAACCGCGGGCGAGGGAACCGGCATCGCCGGCCTGGAAGAGCGCGCCATAGCCCTGGGTGGAAGCGTGAAACTAGAAGACACTGATCAGGGCGCACGGTTAAGGATGGAACTGCCATGAAAATCTTGCTTGCTGAAGACTCCGCCCTGCTGCGTGCAGCAATCGAACAACTTCTGCGCTCCTTGGACCATGAGGTCACCACGGTCGAAGATGCTGATCAATTGCGTGCTGCGGCAGAAGGATTCGACATCATTGTCACCGACGTCAGGATGCCGCCGCTTTTGCAGGACGACGGCCTGCGAGCAGTCAATGAGATTCGCAAACGTACGCCCGAGCAGCCCGTCGTGGTGTTGAGCCAATACGTTGCCGCCAGCTACCTGGACGGACTCATCGAACACGGCGGATTCGGCTATCTTCTCAAGGAAAGAATCGCCGATGTGGATGAGTTCATCCATGCACTGGATACGGTCTCTGCAGGTGGCACCGTGGTAGATCCGGAAGTCGTGAGCACTTTGCTCTCCTCTCGGAAGATGGGCGTCGATAAGCTCACGCCCCGAGAACGCGAGGTACTAGCCTTGATGGCACAAGGCGCCAGCAATCGCGAGATCGAAGGCAAGCTCGTGCTCACTGCCGGTGCAGTAAGCAAGCACGTGGCGAATGTTTTCATGAAGCTCGGGTTCAGCCCCGAAGACGAAAACCGCCGCGTCAAGGCAGTCCTGGCATGGCTGCGCACCAAGCGAGAATGGAGATTGGAATGAAAAAGATTCTGGCGGCATCTGCAGCAGCAGCGCTTTTGGTTGGCGGCGGCACTGCTTTCGGCGCTGCCACGCTTGTGGAATCTCCGGAGCAAGCAGATTATTCCGTCGAGCGGTCCGCAGACGTCAAGGTCGAGATCATGGATCCCGAAGATGTCTTAAACCCCGATGACGAAGCACGCATGCGTCGTGACGTTGAGCGAATCCACTTCGCGGCTCCGGTCAAGCAGCTGAACTACCTTGTCTTCAAAAAGAACAAGGACGAGGTAGAAGATTCCGTCGAAGAGTATCTACGCGATAATCACCCAGACCTCATTGGCGATGACCATTTCACCGATGGCCAGCTCTTCGTTGGCGTGGGCCTCGATCCACGTCAAGCCTTTATCTTCGCGGGCAACGATGTGGGGAAGGACCTGTCCCTGGAACTCGATGATGGCCATTTGGAAGACGCAATCGAAGAGATCAAACCGGGCGTGAAGGCAGGAAATATCCCGGCAGGTCTTTTCGCTGGCGCTGACTATGCTGCTGATGCAGACAAGGTCAGTGAGGAGCTTTATTCCGATGCTAAGGCTAACCGCGGTCTCGGTATTGGCTTTGGTGGTTTCGGCGCAGGTGCGGCTGCCGGAGGGATCGTGGCTGCGGTGGGCGCTACGCGGCGTCGGAAAGCGCAGCGTATTGCGACCGCCCGTGAGGATTGGAAATACGTTTCACGGGCTTATGGGGATATCGCTCAACGCTTGAATGCCATCGACGTGCGTGCGCACTCTTTGCAATCAGCGCTTGTCGACGCCCGGATGCGCGAGGAATGGGAGCAACTGCGCGACGAGTTCCTCAACCTCGACGATAAAGTTAGCGCTTTTGCCAGCCTGAACGAGCAGTCCTCCGACGAGGAATTCGAACAAGCGGCGAGTGGAATCGAGGAAGCGAAATCCATCTGTGACCGCGTAGATACCGCAGAACACAACATCGACCGTCTGTATGCCGTCGAGCATGCTGACGTTAACGCGCGCCGCAAGGAACTCTATGAGCTACGCAAGGACCTGATTGAGGCGCGCACGGAATCCACGGGCGGGGTCGCGGAAGAAGCATCCCGACTGATTGCCGTTTCCGAGGAGATCGATGCGGCCGCGCCTGAATTTATGGATCGTTACCTCGAGCTAGTGGAGCGCGCAGCCACGCTCTTTGGGCAGATCCAAACGCAGTTACAAAAGGAAAACGAAGCGGATGAATTGGCGGCGCGCCCGCGTATTGACGAGTCTTCCTTCTATCCGGGAGTGGGTTATCACGGATTCGTACCCTTTATGGCGATCAGCTCATGGAACAGCGCTTCCGTAGCTTCTTCACCCAACGTGAGCAGCAACTTTAGCTCGGGGTTCTCCGGTGCTGGTGGTGCCTCGAGTTTCTGACACTTTGAGTATTGTCCGAACGTACACACCCGGCTACCCTATCTTGAATAAAATCCGTGAGCAGGGTCTATTCTGTGGGGCATGCGTCGAATTACCACCTTCCTCACGGCTTCTTTTCTAGCCGCTACCGTGTCCATCGCACCTGCTCAAGCTGCCACTTTTGAGACCTCAGTGCCAGAGAGCTATGGCATCAACGATCCGAGCTGCGTTTCTGATGTTGAGCCAGTGGTTCTCATTCATGGCACCAGCGATAATTCCTCGGCCTGGACGGATCTGATTCCGCGGCTGCAGGAGCAAAACATGTGCGTGTGGGCATTCGACTACGGCGCGGACGATGTCACGTTGCAGAATGCAATCCCGGCCATGAAGGCGATTGGGGATCTTGATGCTTCTGCTCGCGAGATTGCAGAGCAAATCGAGTATGTTCGGTCCGCTACTGGCTCTGACAAGGTCAACCTCGTGGGCCATTCCCAGGGCGGGCTGCACACCAAGACTTTCACGCAGCTCTACGGTTCCCCAGAGGAGGTCTCCCGTGTTGTCGCAATCGGTGGCGACTATCACGGCACTACGCTGAACGGTATGGGACCTGCGTTGAGTGATATTGCCAAGGTTATGCCGAAGCTGGCTGCCTTCTTGGGCACTACGGCCGGCATTCAGCAGCTGCAGGGCTCGGATTTTATTGAGAAAATGAACAAACTGCCCGATACCGCGCCGGGGGTTAAGTACACCTCGATCTATAGCCCGGCGGATACCACCGTCACGCCGAACGAAACCTCGAAGCTTACTGCGGTACCAGGCGCCGACGTTGAAAACGTCAGCTTGGGCGACGTCTGTGAGGCCCCAGCAGCGCATCCAGATCTGCCGCACGATTCTTGCGCGCTCGATCAGGTTATGTGGGGTCTTACCCGCTAATGATTCATGGGGCACTCGCCTGTCGACGTCGTGGCAAGCAAATGCGCTACCTGCTGCGAGTGGTTCGGGTCCTATGCCCCGCGATGAGCAGGCCGTCATGTGCGCTGCACGCGGACGAGTACTTTCTGCCCTTCTAGAAGGAAGAAAGCTGCGAAACCTGGGACTGTGCCTGGGAGAAGAGATCCTGGATGATCTTGTTGATGTCCGGAATACGGAAGACCTGCGGGCCAACCGGCACATCAACCGTAGGCTGACCCGGAACCACACCAACCGAAATCACGTTTGCTGGGGCAGGTGCTGGTTTTGGAGCAGGTGCTGGTTTTGGAGCTGGAGCTGGGGCCGGAGCGCCACCATTTAGACCACAACGTGCGATCGCCTCATCCGCGCGCGCGATGGCATCGCGGATTTCGCCACCACGCGGGTGGAAATTAGCAGCGGCGAGCGCCTGGGACTTCTTGGAGTTGTAGTCGGAAGCGTTGGTGTAATAGCGGCTTGCCTGATCGCAGGAGATCTGGCCCGCAGGAACCTTCGCGAGGTAGTCATCCACCATGTCGGCGGAGGCGGCTGGGGTGGCAAGGGAAACGGTGATTGCGGTGGCTGCAGTCAACAGTGCGGACTTACGTACTTTGCTCATGCAGGCCATTGTGCCATGAAAGTGCAGTAAGTGGAAGGTTTACTCGGCCAAGGACAGCATCTTCAACATATCGCTCTGTGCTGCTCATGACCGCAATCTAACAATGCTTCTCGCGTAGTGCAGGGGTTTTCAGAAGCGGTGCGAGTTCAACGTGAGGTTCGGCCAAATCTACCCATGCGTACTCGGCAATCTCCGCTGCAATGTTTGGGATGACAGGGGATGGATAGCTGAAGACATCTGCAATGACCTCATGATTTTCCTCGTTGGCGGCGGCTGCGCGGAAGGTGCCGCGTGGGCTAAGTAGGGCACCATCAAGCGTGACGCCAATTTCCTCTCCTACCTCGCGCACTGCAGCTTGGAGGGGCGTTTCGTCGGGGTCTGGTTTACCACCCGGAAACTGAAACGCGGTGGTGTTTTTCTTTCGCACGCAAAGGACATGGCCTTCTGAGTTGTGGAAAATGACAGCGCTTACGTGAATTTCTTGTGTTGGCATGGAGACGAGCTTATCAGGACATGAAGTAACCCCCTTCCAATATGTAGTACATGTGCTATCTTCTTTAGTGAGGATTGAACCGAAGGGAGTGTAATGACTCGAGTAATTGAAATCGACGGCCTGGCTTTCTCCTATGGTGCGAAGAAAGTTCTGGGCGGAGTGGACTTGCATGTTGACCCCGGCGAGGTGGTGTGCTTGCTTGGCCCAAACGGTGTGGGAAAGACCACGCTGCTGGAAAACATTGTGGGCACGTTGACTCCAACTGCCGGCAGGGTTCGTGTTTTCGGGCAGGACCCTCGCAGGGTAAAGGCCGGGTTCTGGTCTCGTGTGGGTTTGGTTCAGCAGAATTGGTCCGACCACCCCAAGTGGCGCGTTAAAGACCAGTTGGCATGGGTTGCTGGCATCCATGAAACCCACTCACCGGCAGCAATGAGGGTTGAGCAGGCGCTTGAGTTGGTGTCTTTAGGGGATAGGGAAAATCAGAAGATTTCGAGCCTGTCCGGTGGCGAGCGGCGTCGCCTAGATTTTGCGGCAGCGCTCATCGGTGGGCCTGAGTTGTTACTCCTAGATGAGCCCACGACGGGGCTCGATCCGGTCTCGAAGACACAAATGCACGACGTGATTATGGACCACGTGGATCGTTCCACCACGGTCCTTATGACCACCCATGACCTTGCAGAAGCAGAAAAGCTCGCCAGCAGAATCATCATCTTGGGTGAGGGAAAAGTCCTAGCAAACGGCAGCCCTATGCAGCTGCGGTCAGCGCATTTGGGAACTGCGGAGGTCTCGTGGGTTGCAGATGGGGTGCGCAACGTTCATTCCACGGAAACGCCAGAGAAGTTTCTGCAGGGGCTGCCACTCGATTCCATCTCTGAATTAACCGTGACGCGTCCGACGCTAGAGGATGCCTACCTTTCCATCGTGAAAAAGAATGGGGAACAGTAATGAAAATCTTCAAAGCAGCCCTCCGCCAGGCGGCAAGTGACATTCGGCCGCAGCTTGTAGGCGTCGGAGCGTTCATGGTGTTCGCGCCCGTTCTGTTTATCGTGGTGATGGTTCGCCAAAGCTCGCAGGAGATGCTTGAGCAAACTTCGACTTCGTCGGTAATTCTCGCCGGTTTGGTCGGCAGCTTTTCGACGTTCGTGATAATGCAGATTGCTGCCGAGTTCTATAGCGACAGATTAGGCGGCGCCTTAGTGCGCGCGCGAATGTTGCCTAATGGCTCGTGGGTGTGGGCAATCGGCAAGACAATCTCTTGTGTAAGCGTGGTATTCATCATGCAGGCAGTACTGCTCTTTGCCGCACTTTTTATCTTGCCGAACCTAGAAATTTCATGGGGTCGTATTGTTCCCATGCTGGGCATCGCTTTGCTCTCGAATCTAGCCGCAGCACCTTTAGGGCTGGTGCTTGGTGCGTTCATGCGTGGGACATATTCACAGCTTGTCGGTTATGCCATCGTCATAGCGCTGTTTTCTACCAGCGGCAGCTTTATCTCCTTGGCTGACGTTCCTCGCTGGATACAGATTCCGCAGCTCATCCTGCCCTTCTACTGGTCCGGACACCTATCGCGGTGGATCTCGGATAATCCTGCGCAGTGGGAGTACGGCGGAGAATTCACCCCTGTGCTAGCTGTGGGGGTTCTTCTTACTTGGATCATCGTTGGATTTATAGTTGTTATTGCCTTGCTACGCTATAGCTTCCGCAAGGAGACTTTTGGCTCCCTCGCCAATATCCAATCCAAGACTCGGGCCCAAATCGGAATTTAGAAATGACTGAAGACATAGTTCACAACCGCATCGCTGTGATGCGTACTGACCGGCGAATCAGCCGACGTGAACTCGCCGAGGCCCTAGGCATTCACTATCAGACGATTGGTTACCTAGAGCGCGGCGAGTCTGCACCGTCGTTGCATCTTGCTTTGCGTATTGCGCAGTATTTTGGAGTGCCGGTGGAATCCGTTTTTTCCTTGGATGAATTCTCGCCGTTGTCTTAGCGGTTTGCCACCTTATTTACTTGCTTTTCCATGAGCTGGCGGAGTGCTTGTTCATCGTGCGAGCTGACGCTGACGACGGCGCCGTCGACAAGCGCGTGCGCCACGAATTCGCTCTCCCCGGGCTCGCCGACTAGTGGATTCCCGGCGCTTTCGATGGTTACCTTTGCGGCCTGCAGGTTTTCGGCGCCTTCGATTTGCATGTCGAGCGGTGTAGTGGAGTAATCGCTGACGATTCCGCTGACGTCATTGGAAAAGGAAGCGCACTCCGCGAGGTCAGCGGGGAAGGGGAGCGTCTCTGGGTTCGTGCTGAGAGAGACCGTGGCATTTACGTCCCCGGCGCTGAAATCGGCGGCGGAGAATGTATCCGGATTCTTGTAAATCTTGGCGATGAAATCCATCGCTGAGGTGGCAAGCGGTGCGCATTGCTCGGGGGTCGTGGTCTTTTCGGAGTCGCTGGAGACGAGGTCCTCGGTGAGAGCTTGGTCTTCGGTGCTCATTAGCTCGTTGATGTTTGAATACTCGTATCCTTCTGGCGCATCTTCTGCAGCGAGAATGTGATCGTGGGCGGAAACTGGCGGCTTTGGTGCTGCGGGTTCTTGCTGGGAGCAACCAGAAAGAAGTGCGGCGATAAGAATAAAAGAGATCTTTTTCATGCAAAAATTATAAATGGAATTTTTGTTTTAAGTAGAGATCCAAATATTCATTGAAATCAAGGCAACAAGCACTATGATTCCGCCAATGAGGTTTGTTCGCAGCGGTTCTTGTTCAACCTCGCTCCACCAGCCGCGGAAGATGAAACCCATCGGGGCGAAGGTGAGCACGCCGAAATCGGAAATGCCGACGAGGATTTTTTCGCCGATACTCAGCGATACGTCACTGACAGCAACATAAAGTAGCTGCAGCGCGCACATCGCTGCGGCACCAATGAGCCACGGCCAGAATGCCATTGCCCACTGGGCTTTGCGATCATCGCCGGCAAAGCGCTTGATGTAGGGCGCAAAGTGCCAAGCGGTGGCGAACATGCCTGCCACACCCACCGCGCACATGACTAATTGCACCCATGCGGGCCAACCGAGTGCATCCACAACCGTTGCTGTGTCACCAGCGCCAGCGGGCGTGATGACGAAATAACACACGCCCTCCATGATGGAAGCAAAGCTGAACCAGATCCATACAAGGCGTCTTGGTTGTAGCAGCGAGCAGATGATACCGCTGAGCAGGCTAAAGATAGGCCCCGCGGCAGCAATCAAAGCGGTGTGCGGGTCATGGTTGTGACTAGCTCTTTATCTCCTCCTTTAAAGCAGTGGCCTGCTCGTGGGCACGGCGGCGCCGGCTGGCGATGGCTTGTGCGAAAGTCTGCGTCCAGTTCTTCTCCGCGATGGGGCCGGTGGGCTCGGTGGCTTTCCACGTCCCATCTTCGAAGAGCCAGAAGATATCCCCGGTGTATGGGTCCATGATGTAGAAGGCTGTGCCATCCGTCTTGATGTTGTGGTGGTGTTGGCACAAGCAAGCAAGATTTGCGGGGGTTGTTGGGCCACCGTCGGCGAAATTGATGCGATGGTCCGTCTGGCATTTATAGGCCGGATGGTTGCAGCCCGGGTAGCGGCAGGTGCCGTCGCGGCCTTCGACGTATTTTCGAATGTTCGCCGGAGTGATGTAGTTCTTGCTCTCGGCGTATGGGTCGAGCTCGTGGACCTCCGAAGGGGAAACGGGAGTACGGGACCAACCGTGGCCTTGGATGAAGGTTGGCGCGCCGGGGATGTCAGTTGCTTGGTAGGTGTGCAGGATAACCTTTGGCTGGGCCTCGCCGAGGATGAGGCGCGTCATGGCCTGAGCGAGTGGAATCTGCGCGGCCTCGGCGAAGGCGCGTACCGCCTGGTCGATGCTCGCGATGGTTTCTGGATCTGCTTCCAGCGTTACGGAGAATGGGTCGGTGCTGTATCGACCACGGCGGCGCGTATCTTGCAGGGCAATCGTGTCATCTTCGGCGCTAATGAGCTCATTGAGTTTGCGCTTGATATTTGCTTGCGTGGGCGGGACTTGGTTCGCACGCTTTGGCGTGAGGTACTTGGTGATGCCTGCGTCGATGCGGGCAAGGGCGCCGGCAAGCGGCTCCCCCAAGCTTGTCTAAGGACTCGTTGATGGCGATAAGCCGATCTAAATCTAGGTGGAGATAGCGCTCTTGGAGAGCATGTAGTTCTGGCATGGATTCGAGACGATCTAAAGCCATGAAAATTTTGGATATGCGCGCCGGGCTAACACCGGTGGCAGAAAACATTCTCTGCACCGCGAGCTCAATATCGTTATCGAACTCCGGCAGATGCTCGCGCCAGAAGCGCAGCTCTGCATGCCGGATTTGTGCGGCGGCTTGGGCTATTTCGTCTTCGGGGTTGGTGTGAGAGTGGTAGGGCACTTTCATAGCAAGAGGTTCCTCACCGTTAAAGTGTTTCGAACTAACTTACGAATCACACTTTAAAACATGCCCCGGACACGGCTTGCCGACGCCGACTTTTACCAGGTAGTGTCCTACTTTTCGGAAGAGAGGAACCGCGTTACAAGTGAGTCATAAGCGCGCACTGTAAGCTCCAAATCCTCGAGATAAAGATGCTCGTCGTGGCTGTGTAGCTGGGAGTTGGCGCTCGCCATATCGCGGGCTTCGGCATGCATGGCAAAGCCATAAGCGTTGCCGCCCATACGGCGCGCGAAACGCAGATCGGAACCACCCGTGGCGTGGACTGGAACCACATCTTTATCGGGGAAGAACTCTTTGGAGGTTGCCTCAATCGCGTGCCAGAGCTTCGTATCGGTAGAAGATTGCGTGGCGTCTTCCGTAATCAGGTGCTCGATTTCAACCTCGTCTGCAAGATCTCCTAGCGCCTCGCGCAGGAAGTCATCGAGCTCATCCTGGGTCTGGCCTGGGAAGGGGCGGATATCCATCTCCAGGTAGGCGTGGGAAGGCAGCACGTTGATTGCGCCGCCAGCACGTAGGACGGTCTCGGCGATGGTGGTGTGGCTAAAGGCGTGAGCGTACGCGGCAAGATCGCCGAACTTCGAGTAATCGCCGGTACCTGCAATTAGTGCCGCCTCTGTTTCTGGATCGAACTTGAAGGTCTTGACGAATCCCTCCCAGATCTCATTCGAAGCAACCGGCGGTTCAGCAGCGGCGATGCGGCGTGCGACCTCGCCGATCTTCAAAATTGCAAAGTCCTTGCCATAGGGCGTGGATCCGTGGCCGGCGTCGCCATGCACGTGGATGCGGCGCTGGCCGGCGCCCTTTTCGCCCACATTAAAGCCCACCGCGTCGGGTAGGTGGCTGCCGCCGGTCTCGGACAGGCAGTTCTTCCACGAAAACGCATCCGGGTGCTGCTCCGACATGAACTTCACGCCGAGCCCGCCGCGGGCTTCTTCGTCGGCCATGCCTACGAATGCAAGGGTGCCGCCCGGGTTGCCCTCCTGAGCAATCTTGCGGGTGACCGCCGCCATGGAGGCGGTAATAAAGAGCATGTCGACGGCGCCGCGGCCGTAGAGCTTGCCGTCTTCAATGAGGGCGTCGAAAGGCGGCTTGGTCCACTTCGGCTCGTCAACGGGAACCACATCCGTGTGTCCCATGAGGGTAAGCGGCTCCTTTTCTGGATCGCCGGCTACGGTGACCACGATGGAAACGCGGCCCGGGTGGGACTCGTAGCGCGCGATCTCGGCGTCAGTTCCCTCGAAGAACTTCTCCAGCGTGTCGGCGTTGCGCACCTCGTTGCCGGAGTCCGGCGTGAGGTCGTTAACGCACGCATTGCGGATGAGTTCTTGCAGGAGGGCGAGGGTGTCGTCGTAAAGCGTCATGTGTTTGAGGGTAGTCGGTGCGATAAAATTGGGTGCTTTTAGCAAAATTTGAACGCTGTTCAAGTACGCTGCTCTCCATGAGCATTATCGATATCGCCCGTGATAAAGCCCTAGGCCAGGGTATTGGTCTCAGCCAAGAAGAATTGCTGGAAGTGCTGCAGGTTCCGGATGAGCAGCTGGAGGAAATCGCAGACATCGCCCACCAGACTCGTCTGAAGTGGTGCGGTCCGGATGTTTCGGTGGAGGGCATCATCTCCATCAAGACCGGCGGCTGCCCTGAGGACTGCCACTTCTGTTCGCAGTCAGGCCTCTTCGAGTCCCCAGTGCGTGCTGCCCGCCTCAACATCCCTGAGCTGGTGGAGGCCGCCAAGAAGACTGCCAAGACTGGTGCGACGGAGTTTTGCATCGTTGCCGCCGTAAAGTCGCCGGATGAGAACTTGCTTTCCCAGGTCGCGGAGGCAATCCCCGCCATCCTGGATGAGGTAGACATCGAGATTTCTTGCTCGCTCGGCACGCTCACGCGCGAGCAGGCGCAGCGCCTGAAGGACATGGGCGCCCAGCGCTATAACCACAACTTGGAGACCTCCCGTTCCTTCTTCCCTAACGTGGTGACTACGCATACCTGGGAAGAGCGCAAGGAGACCCTCGACAACGTGCGCGCGGTGGGCATGGAGGTCTGCTCCGGCGGCATCATCGGTATGGGCGAGTCTCTGGCGGATCGCGCGGAGTTCGCGTACCAGCTCGCGCAGATCGAACCTTGCGAGGTCCCAATGAACTTCCTCGATCCTCGTCCTGGCACCCCGTTCGCGGATTATCCGCTGGTCCCGCTGGGTGAGGCGCTGCGCGCGGTGGCGGCGTTCCGCTTGGCGATGCCGTCTGTGACCTTGCGCTTTGCAGGCGGCCGCGAGCTTTCGCTTGGCGACGACGGCACGGAGAAGGGCCTGCTCGGTGGCATCAACGCCATCATCGCCGGCAACTACCTGACCACGCTCGGTCGCCAGATCGAGAAGGACGTCGACATGCTGGGCCGCATCGACCTGCCGATTAAGGCCCTCTAGTGGACGAGCTAGCGGCGGCCGTTCTGGCTGGCGAGGAGCCTATTTTCCACCCGAACACGGGCGAGCCTTTCCATGAGGCGCACCTGCACCCGGCGGCAGCGGCGGGATTGGATGTGCCGCGCTACTGCCAGATCTGTGGCCGCCGCATGGTGGCGCAGGTCCGCCCGGACGGTTGGAGCACGAAGTGTTCGCGCCACGGGGAGCTGGACTCGGATTGGCTCTACGAGGAGCACCTGCCCGCGTAAGCTGGCGGACATGGCTTTTCAGGATCCGGGCATTGCACTTGCCCACCGCTCCGCGCTGCGGTCTATCCAGCGGGTGGTGAGCGAGACAACTGAGCCGACCCCGCACGCGGCGGAGCGGGTCGCTGAGCAACTGCGTGCCGGCGGGGTCATGGTCCTCACGGGAGCGGGCGTGTCGACGGATTCCGGCGTCCCGGACTACCGCGGCCCTCAAGGGTCGCTATCGAGGCATACGCCGATGACGTATCAGGAATTTTGCTATGATTCCGCCGCGAGTCACCGCTATTGGGCGCGCTCGTTCGTGGGCTGGCGAGTCATGGATGCGGCGAGGCCGAACCGTACCCACTACGCACTCGTGGAGCTGGAGTGCGCCGGGCTGCTCTCCGGCATCGTGACGCAAAACGTGGACGGCCTGCATAAAGAAGCCGGAACTGAAACGCTTATCCCGCTCCACGGCGATATGGAGCATGTTGTCTGCCTGAACTGCGGGTATGCAGAAGACCGTAGGGCCTTTGATGCCCGGCTGGCTGCCGCGAATCCGGGCTATCTGGAGCGCTGGGTCGTGCGCGCGGATGAAGTTAACCCGGACGGCGACGTCGCGCTCTCGCAGCAGGCGGTGGACGAGTTCGTGATGGCTCCATGTATCCGCTGCGGATCGGAGTTGCTCAAGCCGGACGTCGTCTACTTCGGCGAGCCGGTTCCGGCGGAGCGGCGGGACGCAGCGCGGGATTTGCTGGCGCGGTCGAGTTCGCTGATCGTCGTTGGGTCGTCGCTCGCGGTGATGAGCGGATACCGCTTCATGCTCGACGCGCTCAAACAGGGCAAGGAAGTCTCTGTGATTAACGGCGGCCCCGGACGCGGCGACCCGAAGGCGACGACGCTGTGGCGCGCGCAGGTCGCGCCAGCTTTTGATGAGCTACTGGATCTGCTTGATGTGTAAGGCTGGGGTGCGGCAAGCCTAAAGCTTCTCGAAGTACATGACTGCGGTGTCGGTGTCTTCCTCTGGTGCCGGGGGATCGGTCTGCTTGCCTCGCCACAGGGGGCTGATGCCTGGCATGAACCAGGCGAGCAGGGCAACGAGAACCGCGATGACGATGGCGGCGGGAGTTGCATATTCGGGCGGCACGAACCAGTATCCGGCCGCGCACAAGGCGATGATGATTCCGACCCACAAAGGGACCAGGACGCCGAGGTTGAACCGCCGCGTGGCGCGGTGTTCGGCCCAGTCTTCGCTGGGGAAGCGAGTGCGCGCTTCGGAGCGAATCCGACGCGCGGTCTTGTGCTGTTGCAGCACCGAGGCTATGAGGGTGAAGGCCATGCCGGCGCCTGCAATGAGCATGTCTGCGGTTACGGCTCCATAGGCTGCAATCGCGAGCGCGAGAGACAGCGCAAGGCGCTCGGAGACGCTGAGAGGTAACCCACGCGTGGGGTCTACGTCGGGATACAGATTTTTGAAGGAGCTGGTAGTCGACGATGTCATGACGGAATAAGAGTGTCCTTTGTTGGGGGTTGCTTACCTAACTTAGGTTAGTGTAGCCTATGCAAAACTGCATAGGTATGTGTAGCCTAACTTCTGATTCTTTTTGTTCGTCTCATCATTACTTCATGAGGACTATATCCGTGATTCTCCGTCGAATATTGGGCACTCTTGCTGCCAGTGCTCTCATCGCACTCCCTTCGGTCGCGCTCAACGCTCCTGTCGCCTCGGCTGCCGGCACCTGCTCCTGGAATTGGGGCATTAAGCAGTCCTACCGAAGCTATATCCAAGGCCAAGTCGCCAAAGGCAAGTGGCAAACGGACGGCATCGGTTTTACCGGTTCCGAAACCGGCGCAGACGGTGCTTTTACCTTCACTCCGGGCAAGGCCTCCGTACACGGCGATACCGTCACCGTCCCCTTTGGCGGCGTCATCCACTTCACTGGCCACAACTACGGCGGCGACGATTTGTTGGATATGACGCTGACGGACTGGAAGATTCAGGCCTCCGGCAACCGGGCGGCGATCGTGGTGGATTACGTCTCTTATGAATCTGACATGGTGGATAAGTCCGCACGCGGCCCGCGGATTACCGGAGATAACGTGGTCATCGCGGGGATCGATCTAGCGAAACCCGTCGACGCGTCCGCACGCACGCTCGACCTTTCCGGCGACGTCACGCTCACCGACGAAGGGCACAAACTCTTTATCGCCTATGAGGCGGGACAGTCGATGGACCCCTCGTCAGGGACCGTGGCCACGGACGGCAGCTGCGGCGGGTCTTCTGGCGGTTCAGGCAGCGGTTCGAAGTCCTTGGGGACAATCTCGGGCACGTTTACCGGTCGCAATGCAGAAGCTATGGCGATTTTGAAGGAAACGAACGACACCATGAATGGCCTGACCACCTTCATGGGCAACACGGAGTCCTTCCTAGACCAGCTAAAATCCTTCCGTTCTCGCACGGAAGCCGCCACGGGTACGACCACTAGTACCACGAGTGGTTCAGGCACGTCGGGCGCCAGCACTTCGGGCACCGCGAGCACTTCGGGCACCGCGAACCCTTCGGGTGCTTCGGGTAGTACTTCGGGTACTTCCGGCACTACTGGAACCACAAGAACCGCGCGGTCGCAAGACCCCGGATCCGCGGCTAGTGGAGGGCAGTCAGAAACCTGCGTAGCCACGGGCGTGCAGGCTGCGACCGCCGAGTGGGGCCTCAAGAAGTCCTTCCAGTCGTATATCACCGGCTCCATCGCCAAGGGCGCCTGGACGCTCGACGGCGTAGGGTACGACAACTCGCGTTTCCAGTTCACGGGCAACGGCGGAGATGTGGATACAGCGGCGCGGTCAGGTTCCATCCGCTACGGCGGCTCCATGCATTTTACCGGCCACAACGGGGTCCTCGATCTCACTATCGCGAACCTAGAAGTCCGGTTCAACGGGACGAGCGGTCAACTCATCGCTGACGTGCGTTCCTCCAACATGGAGGGCGAGCGCAAGGACTTTGGACGCACGGTGCTCGGAGACATGTCGTTTAGCCAGCTCGACGTGAGTGACTCTGCCGTCGACGGCGAAGCCACCGTCACGCTGACTGCAGCGGGAAATGATGCGTTCGCGAATTTCTATGAGCCGGGCACGACCCTTGATCCGCTCTCGTTGCACGCGCAACTTGGTGGATCCGGGGACTGCGCCGGAGTGAGTGGAACTACGGCAAACACTGGTGCGGTGACGACTGCCGGCGGTCAGAGTGCTGCGGCGGCAAAGCGGGCGGCATCGGAAAGCTCTGCGGGAAACGGCCTGCAGGCCGCGGACGGCACGAGCACGTCTGGTTATGAAGACGGCAGCGGCAACTTCCAGATCAAGAAGGCCGCAGCCTCGGGCTCCTCGCCGGAGGCGACCACGTGGCTCCTGCTGCTTATCGCAGGCCTCGCCATCGCCGGCGGTTCCATGGGCTCCGTCGTCCTGCGCAACCCGGCGTAGCGCACCCCTTTTTACCCAAGACTTGAGAAAGGATTCGTTTCGCATGAAACGACTTTTGGTGGCGTTGGCGTGTGTCCTCGCCCTCACGGGGTGCGGCGTCCAAGGCGCCTATGAATCCCAAGACGCGCAGCTGCGCGAAGCCCTCCCAGACGCGCAGTCGGCCAAAGACCCGCGCTCGTTTACGGGCGTGTCGAATGTGACAGATTTCGAGGATGTCGTCGCGGTGACGGAGTCGCCTACTCCCGCTCTGCCGGTGGAGCTCACGGATGCTGACGGCTACGACGTCTCCGTTACGGATGTGTCCCGAATCGTGGCATTGGATCTCTACGGTACGTATACGAAAACCCTCGAGGGCCTGGGGCTTACGGACAATATCGTGGGTCGCACGGTGTCGTCGACGGAAAACGCTATCGCCGATCGCCCCGTCGTGACCCAGGGCGGACACAACATCAACGTGGAGGCCGTGCTCGAGCTCCGGCCCACGCTGTTCATCGTCGATCATTCGATCGGCCCGCGCGACGCCATCGACCAGATTCGCGCCGCAGGAGTGACCACCGTAGTCATGGAGCCGAAACGCACCATTGACTCGGTGGACGAGGACATCAAAAACCTGGCCGCGGTCGTGGGTCTGCCAGACGACGGCGAAACGCTGGCCAACCGCTCCGTCGAAGAAATCGAAAAAGATAAGGCGGCCATCGCAGACATCGTGCCGGAGAAGCCCATGCGCATGGCGTTCCTTTACGCGCGCGGCAACGGCGGCATCTTCTTCATCATGGGAGAAGGCACGGGCGCCAAGGACCTCATTGAGGGTGTGGGCGGCGTAGACCTCGGCACCGAATACCACCTCTCTTACGCCGAACCTGCCAACGCCGAATCTTTGGCAAAGATTAACCCGGAGGTCATCATCATGATGACGGGCGGCCTGGAGTCGACCGGCGGCGTCGAAGGCCTCCTCGAGCGCCCTGGCATTGCACAAACCACCGCGGGCCAAAAGCAGCGGATCGTGACCATCCCAGACGGGCAATCGCTCGCCTTCGGGCCCTTGACCGGACAGACTCTTCTCAAACTCGCGCAGGCAATCTATGACCCAGACAATGCTTAAACCGGCGGCCCCCACGGAGGTCTTCGCGCGACGCTCCCGGCTGCGGCGTGGTGTATTCGTATTGCTCGCGGCGCTGCTTGGTGTCGCCTTCGTCCTGTCGCTCGCGCTGGGGCAGTACTACGTCGCGCTGGGTGACCTGGTGCAGATTATGGTCGCGGGCCCTGACGGTGGCTTGACGGCCAACGTCGTGTGGCAGATCCGCCTGCCGCGCATTCTGCTCGGTTTCTTGGTCGGCGCGTGCCTGGGCGTGGCGGGCACGCTCATGCAGGCCGTGTTCGCCAACCCGCTGGCTGAGCCCTCCATCGTGGGCGTGACCTCCGGTGCCGGTGTGGGCGCGGCCGTGGTAATCGTCTTTAATATCTCCGTCCTGGGTACCTTCACGGTCCCGCTCGCGGCGTTTGCTACGGCGCTGCTGGTTACCGCGCTGATCTATCAGTTGGCGCGCTCACGAGGGCGTGTGGCGGTGGTCAATCTGATCCTGACCGGCATTGCCATCAACGCGGTGTGCAACGCCATCATCTCCTTCATGATGTACCTGGCGCCCACTTCGAACCGCGAGCAGATCATCTTTTGGCAAATGGGTTCGCTCAACGGCTCCCAGTGGAAACACGTGTGGGTGGTCCTCCCCATCGCCCTCGTCGGGATGGCCATCGCGCTGTGTCTTGGCCGCCAGCTCGATGTGCTCGCGCTGGGCGAGCGCGCCGCGGAACACACTGGCGTCGACGTCAAGCGACTGCGCATTATCGCCATCGCTGCCTCGGCTATTCTTACCGCCGGCGCAGTTGCCTTCGCTGGACTTATTGGGTTCGTCGGCCTTATCGTGCCGCACCTGCTGCGCACGATCATGGGCCCAGAAAACAGGGTCTTGCTGCCAGCCTCTGCGGTGGCGGGCGCCGTACTCATTGGCTTTGCCGACGTCGCTGCACGCACGCTCATTCCTTTCGCCGACCTTCCCATCGGTATCTTTACCGCGCTCGTGGGTGGCCCCACCTTCTTCGTGCTGTTGCGCCGGATGATGAAGAAAGGAATGCACTGATGATTAATGTTGCGAATCTTTCCGTTTCGATCGGCGAGCGGAACCTGCTTTCGGATGTCTCCCTTGTCGCCCGCCCAGGGGAGGTCACCGGCCTCATCGGCCCGAATGGTGCGGGCAAGTCCACGCTGCTGGCGGCCATCGCCGGCGATATTGATTACACCGGTTCCGTTTCCCTCGTGGGGCAGGATCCGGCGGTGGCCTCCCCAGGGGCGTTGGCCCGTGCGCGTGCGGTGATGCTGCAGGACGTTACTGTGTCCTTCCAGTTTCTCGTGCGAGATGTAGTGGCGATGGGCCGGCGTCCTTGGGAGGGCACCGCCCGGCAGGCCGAGGACGACGCGATCATCGACGCAGCGCTTGCGGCGGTGGATGCGACGCACTTGGCCGGCCGCGATATTGCCACGCTCTCTGGCGGGGAGCGTGCGCGTGTGGCGTTGGCCCGTGTACTGGCACAGCAGACCCCGGTAATTCTCCTCGATGAGCCGACTGCGGCGCTGGATATCCGCCACCAAGAACAAGTTTTGGGACTGGTGCGCTCGATTGCGGCGCAGGCTGGAGTGGCGGTGCTCGTGGTACTCCACGATTTGGGTGCCGCTGCGGCCTATTGCGATCACATCGTGTGCTTAGCAGACGGGGCAGTTGCCGCCGCCGGCCCGGTGCGCGAGGTCTACACCGACGAGATTTTGTCGCAGGTCTATCGCTGGCCCATCCAGGTGAGGGAGGCGGACGGCCACATTTCAGTCCATCCGGCGCGGCGTCAGACCGCCGATCCCGAGCAGTCTTTTGTCTATCTACTAAAGGAGTCTTAACTCATGCGTATTGTCTCTTCTTCTCTCGCGCTGGCGCTGACTGCCTCGGCGCTGACCGTTCCGGCAGCGTTTGCTGCTGATGCCCCCACGTGTGCCGCTGGCCAGACCCTGGAGACCCGCGTTGTCTCCGGCACTGTGAATTGGGGCATCAAGCAATCTTTCCGCAGCTACATCACCGGCCCCATCGCGAAGGGTAAGTGGACCACGTCTGGCGCGGTGACGCAGGACGAGGGCAACAAAGGCGGAGCAGACTTCCAGTTCCACTTCGAGGTGGATCCTTCTGCGTCCTCGGTGAGCCTGGGCGAAGACGGCACCGTCACGAAAGCCGATATTCGAACCAAGGATTCGACGCTGGAGTTTGAGGGCCACCACGGCGCGTTGTACACCAAGATGCTCTCGCCTTATGTCCTCACGGAGGCAGCGCAGGCAAAGGCGGGCACGTCCTACGAGGGCTACTACGTGCCGGGCAAGAGCATGACGGAATACACCCCGCAGGACCGCACGGAAGAAAACAAGAAGTCGGGCAAGGATACCTTCGCTGAGGGTAATGCCGCATGGTCGAAGGACGGCGATACGCTCACGCTGAATGCGACCGACGTGACGTACAAGCCGAAGGCGGGTACCTACTACGATCGCGAGAAGAAGATCCAGCACATCGAGGGTATCGACGTGATCTTCATGGGCTTGTACAACAAGGAGTACAAGCCGGAACTTGATGATGTGAAGGTGACCTTGAAGACCGCGTCCGAGTGTAAGGGTCCTGCCGATGAGGGCACCGAGACCACCCCGGGGGGGCAGACCGAGCCGGGCCGCGACGAGAAGGGCAAGGACCAGACAGAAGACCAAGGAAAGACTCCTGGGAAGGACCCAGAGAAGAAGCCGGAAAAGGGGACAGAAGGCTCTTCTTTTTCCAATGTGTGGAATATCGTGTTGGCGCTGACCGCTCTGGGCGGCATGTTTGCGGTCATCGGTGGTGCCATCGTGCAGTCCGGCGTCCTTGATTCCCTGCTGGCGCGCCTGCGTTAGCGAACCTGCACGGGTTTAATCCGAGTCGGCGTGACCCGCGTTGGCAAGGGCGTGGCTTTGGGCGTCGTGAGGATTGTCCTGGGTGGGGGAGAGCTGTTTGAGCACCGTGCGCACGATGGCGCGCACGCGCTTGTCCATGGGCATATCCATGTGTAAGACGACGGCGCGTTTGTCGACGTCTTGCACATAGACATTGCGCACCGTTCCGTCGGGAGTGTCGCCGGGATCCAAGAAACAGGTTTCCGGCGGCACGACGATGGAGTCTTGCTTGGTGGCCACGCATGTGTAGCTCACACCGGGGGCCAGGTCACCGTTGTGGTTGAGCTCGTTCAGCGTCGCGCTGCCCACGATTTGTTCCATGCCAGCTGGGCCGAAGTAAGCGTCGATGATGGAGCGCATGACGTGTTCTTGGCGGCGGTTGGAAATCAACGAGCTGACGATTCCGCCTTGGGTGGTGCCGTGGTTGGGCGCCGACAGGCAGATGATGTGGCGCACGCGGTCCACCGCATCGTGGTTATGCATCCAGTAGCGGGCGACGATGCCGCCTTGGGAGTGTCCAATGAGCACGACCTGCTCCGCGCCGGTGACGGCTTGGACCGCGTCGATATACGCGCCGACTTGATCGGCGGAGGCGGCGATGGGGCCGGTGGCGCGGGCACCATAGTCCGGTGCGAACACGGCCCAGCCGTCCTCGCGCAGTTCGGAGCCGAGCAGCTGCCATACGCCCTTCGTATCCGTCGTCCCATGGATGAGAATGATGGGCCATGGGTGGTCTTCATCCGGGCGCGCTGCCCAGTCGTCCTCAAAAACGCCGCGTGGCTTCAGGCGTGCGCCGAGCGGTAGCGATGCCAGGCGTGCTGCGGTCTCTGCCTCGTGGTCGTCGCCTGCGGACCCGCGTGGATGGCGAAAGTCGAGGTCGAAGAAGCTGCGGCGCTCGGCACGCAATAGCTCGGCGATTTCGTCGGCCACTTCCTCGCGCAAGGCGTTAGCGGGCGCAGGGGTGGTGATGCCATGGCGCGGAGAGTCTGAAACTTGTTCCGCCGCCGGTGTCTCCGGCAGGCCTTCGGTGGCGTCGTAGCTGACGGAAGGGGGAGTCGGGTCTGAACGCCAAAACCGTCCGAGTCCCTCGGAGATGAGGGCTTCGAGTTCTTTGAGCGGTTCTTTGAACGATTCTGTTGCCATAACTCCCATCCTATTTCGTGCCGCGATACATTATTTTTTCGGAATCATTAGTGGTAGCGATGATTTTTCACGGGATCGCGGGAGAAAGTTCTCGTTCCCCCCTTGACCATCCAACTAAAGGTTTATAAACTAAGCCTTGCCTAATCACGGGCGGTTGCTTGCCGGGAAGGTTGCGCTCCACTTCCTTCTCCAGGTGAGTGCCGAAAGATTAGTCATGGGGAGAGGGCCCGTCAGTGCGCAGCTGACGGGCCCTCGTTTATCTCTGGAAGCGGTAGTCGGGGGACGAGCTACCGCGAGGGGTGGGAATTAATTCTCGACGACGGAAACCTTGACGTCGATGTTGCCGCGGGTTGCCTTGGAGTACGGGCAGACCTCGTGTGCCTTGTCGGCCAGCTTCTGTACCTCGTCGTGCGGCAGGTTGGGGATGGTGACCTCGAGCTCAACGGCAAGACCGAAGGAGGTCTCATCCTTTCCGATGGAAACGCGAGCGCCCACGGAGGACTCGCCCAGGTCGGCGCCTTCGCCCTTGGCTAAGAGCTGCAGGGCACCGTGGAAGCAAGCGGCGTAGCCGGCGGCGAAAAGCTGCTCCGGGTTAACGCCGTCGCCCGAGCCGCCCATTTCCTTCGGAGCGGCCAGATCGAAGTCCAGATCAGAATCCTTAACGACGGAGCGGCCGTTGCGGCCAGCACCGGTTGCGAGTGCTTCGGTGGTGTAGAGCGGTTCCATGATGGGGTCCTTACGTTGATTTCCTTGTACGCAATTTAATTGTGCGCAACCCTAGTGCGTTGTACTAGAGACATGTCACACGCGTCTTTGGAACTGGACAACCAACTCTGCTTCGCCCTCTACCGAGCGAGCCATGCCGTCCAGCGGTCTTACCAGGACGTACTTGCGCCAATGAGGCTGACTTATCCCCAGTACGTCACCATGTTAGCGCTCTGGGGCCATGAGGATCCGGTGACGATGAAGGAGCTCTCGGCCGAGCTGGGGCTAGATTCGGGCACCTTGACCCCTCTGCTGCGCCGCATGGAGAAGCAAGGTTTGCTCACGCGCGCTATTGATCCGCAGGACGAGCGCCGTCGCGTTGTGAAGCTGACAGACCAGGGGCGGGCGCTGCGTGACCATGCCGAGGACGTTCCGCGGCGCCAGATGGAACGTTTCTCCGCCTCTGGACTCGATATCCAGCTGCTGAAGTCGGAGCTCGACCGCTTGTCGGGGGCAATTGCCGCGGATGCCGAGGACGCGGATCGCTAATACACTCGGGGGCTATGACCCAGCTTTTGCCTGTTCCTGACGCGGCCGCAGCGGTCGAGCGTCTCATCGACCTCTACGAATCCTCGTGTGAGCGTGCGCGCGTGTGCCTCGAGAAGGGCGAGTACGCGGACTACGCGCACGTCGTCTATCCGCAGATCGTCGTCGACGTCAAGGAATGGCGCCCCATCGACCGCTCCGAGCCTTTCGGATACGTGGATGAGTCCGGCCGGTACGTCGCTGTGCTGTCTAAGCCGCACCTCCTGCGCGGATACCTGGAGGAACAGCTCACTCGGCTCACCGAGAATTACCCGTGCGAGATCTTTGTCGGCCCCTCGGACGTGCGCATCCCACCCGAGTACATCAAGGGCGTCGAGATGGTCCCGCAGCAGCGCCCGGCGGAGGTTCCGCGGCCCACGCTCGACGAGGTCCACGACGCCATCATCGATGGCCACTGGGATGTCTTCCACGGCGGCGACAAGCCGCTGTTCCACTTCGGTCCGCAGCGCTTCGACATCGCCTGTGCGCGCATTGAGCACTACACCGGCATCGAGGTCGACTCGCTCCAGAAGTACATTCTCTTCACGAACTACGGCATGCACATGACGGAGTTCATGCGCTTTGGCCTGCGCGCGCTGGGTTCCCGCTATGACTCCCTCGTTCTACCGGATGGGCGCACGGTGCCTGCCGATGCCGCCTGGGGTGTCGAGGTCGCAGACCTCCAAACCCGAGTGCAGATGCCGCGCTACGATCTCACGACGCCGGACGGCGATGGCATCACGATGATCAATATCGGCGTGGGTCCTTCCAACGCGAAGACCATCACGGATTCCCTCGCGGTGCTGCGTCCGGAGGCGTGGATCATGATTGGCCACTGCGCGGGCCTCGACGGCCGCATGCGCATCGGCGACCTCATCCTCGGCAACGCCTATCAGCGCGATGATCACATTCTGGATCGCGCCATTCCCGTCGACGTTCCCATTCCTGCCATCCCGGAGGTCCAGCGCATGCTCGAGGCCGCCGTCGAGGAGGTCTATGGCGCCGACAACGAACTCATGCGCACGGGCACCGTCCTGTCTACTGCGGACCGCAACTGGGAATGGCGCACCCCGCGCGAGCTGTGGGAGTGGCTGCGTGGCTCGACCGCCGTGGCCATCGACATGGAGTCCTGCATGCTCGCGGCGAATGGGTACAGATATCGCATCCCCTACGGCACGCTGCTGTCCGTGTCGGATCTTCCGTTGCACGCGGTGCCCAAGCTGCCAGCGGGCGCGCAAGCTTTCTATTCAAACTCAAAGGAGGCGCACGTCATGTGTGCCGTGCGCGCGATGGAGACCCTCGCAGAGAATCCCGAGCGACTCCGCACTCGCAAGCTGCGTCGCACCATTGGGGAGATTCCGTTTCGTTGAGCGGGGCATGCGACTAAGCTGGATCGAAAATCGTCGTCTCCCAAGGAATAGATTCCATGACCCAGCCCGAGTGGTACTACCCTGATCGCGAAAACCTGACGTGGGAGGTCTTCGGTGAAGCATCCCGGCACCTGTCTCAGGAGATTGTGGATTCCGGCTGGTTCCCTGAGCTCATCGTGGGTGTCGCCCGCGGCGGCCTCATCCCAGCAGGCGCCATCGGCTATGCAATCGGCGTCAAAGAAATGGGTGCAATCAACGTGGAGTTCTATACCGACATCGGGGAGACCCTGCCCGAGCCAGTTCTGCTTAACCCGCAGCTGGATACCGATTCCTTGCAGGGCAAGAAGGTTCTGGTGGTCGATGACGTGGCTGATTCTGGAAAGACTCTCGATCTCGTGGTCAACCTGCTGGCGGAAACGGCCGCCGAGGTGAAGTCAGCCGTTATCTACACCAAGCCCACGACCATCTTTGAGCCGGATTTCTCGTGGAAAAAGACAGATGCATGGATCAATTTTGCGTGGTCGGTTCTGCCTGTTATCACTGCTGACGGTTCCTTTAGGGAAGGGGCCTAGGGGCCGCTAGAGTATGTGCGGTGTCTCAACAACCAGCACCTGCATCTACGCAACCCGCACTTACTTCTGTTCTCGGCAGTTTTAAATACGCATTTTCTTCGCCAGCGCGCTTTCGTATGGAGGTCTTCGGCGGCCTCGCGGTAGCGCTGGCGCTGATTCCTGAGGTTCTCAGTTTTTCCATCTTGGCGGGGCTCGATCCGCGCGTGGGTTTGTTTGCCTCGGTGATCATGGCAATCTCCATCGCGTTTACCGGCGGACGCCCCGCGATGGTTTCTGCGGCGGCGGGCGCGGTGGCCTTGGTTATTGCGCCGTTGTCGTACAGTCACGGCCTTGACTATGTGGTGGCCACCATCATGTTGGCCGGCATCTTGCAGATCATCTTGGCGATGCTGGGCGTCGCCAAGCTCATGCGTTTCATCCCGCGCTCGGTGATGACCGGATTCGTCAACGCTTTGGGCATCATGATGTTTACCGCGCAGCTGCCGCACCTGCGCGACGTCCCGTGGATGGCATACGTGCTGGTGGGCGTGGGTCTGGTGATCATGCTGGTGCTGCCACGTCTGACCACGGTGATCCCTGCGCCTTTGGTGACCATCCTGGTGGTCACGGTGTTGGCTATTGCATTCGGGTGGGAGGTCCCGGACGTGGCCGACCAAGGTGAGCTGCCTACGAGCCTGCCGGGATTGTTTATCCCGAACGTGCCGCTGAATCTGGAGACGCTCGAGCTCATCGCTCCTTACGCGATTGGCGTGGCTCTGGTGGGGCTGATGGAATCGCTGCTGACGGCGAAGCTTGTCGACGACATTACGGACACGCACTCCGATAAGACGCGCGAGTCCTTAGGCCAAGGCGTGGGAAACATCTTGTCCGCTCTGATTGGTGGAATGGGTGTGTGCGCGATGATTGGCCAGACCATGATCAATGTGAAGGGCGCGCAGGCACGCACGCGCTTGTCGACGTTCCTCGCCGGCGTCTTTCTACTCATCCTCGTCGTGGTCTTGGGGGAGACCGTCGGCCGCATTCCTATGGCGGCGTTGGTAGCGGTGATGATTATTGTCGCTGGTACGACCGTGGATTGGCACTCGATTAACCCGCGTACGCTGCGGCTTATGCCGCTTTCGGAAACAGTGGTCATGTTGGTAACCGTGGTGGGCACCTTGCTCACCCATAACCTGGCAGTGGGTGTGGTCGCTGGCGTGCTGACGGCGTCGGTGGCTTTTGCTCGCCGTGTGGCGCATTTCGTGTCGGTGGACTTGGAAGGAAACACCTACTTCGTGCGCGGGCAGCTTTTCTTCGCGTCCTCGAACGATCTGGTTTATGCCTTCGACTACACGTTGCCGGAAGAGCGCGTGGTTATTGACCTAAGTGGCGCCGAAATTTGGGATGCCTCCACGGTGGCGACGCTGGATTCGGTGCAGGAAAAGTATGCCGACCGCGGGGTCGAGGTGGAATTCCGGGGCTTGGATGGTGCGAGCTTGCAGCGCTTGGAGCGTTTGAGCGGAAAATTAGACTGGTAGTTCTTTTGGTTGATTTTCTCCTCAAATATTGATTTTTAGGCGACCCTAACTTTAAATTGGTTTCAGTAAGTTAGGTAAGCGTTACTTTTCTAAGGAGAATTTATGACCACTGCACTGGATCAACCGTTATCGCTGGCTTTGCGCGAGGCGACTGCGCGTGCCCATGAGGGGGCGGAGGGATCGAGCTTTATGCAGCGGCTCATGGCGGGCGAGCTAGATGCCAAAGCTGTCGCCGATCTGACCGGTCAGCTGTGGTTTGTGTATGAGGCGTTGGAGCGAGCCGTGCGTGCCGTGGCAGAAACGGCAACCGCGAGTGCTGTGGCCGATCCGCGTTTGGAGCGCCGTGATGCTCTCGAAGTCGATCTGACTCGGCAGCTGGGAGGGGATTGGCGTGATAAGGTTCGCATCTTGCCGGCTACTGCGGCTTATGTGGCTCGCCTTGAGCAGTTGGCTGCACCTGAGCATGCGGTTGAGGTTGTGGCGCATCACTACGTGCGCTACCTCGGTGACATTTCCGGCGGCCAGGTTATTGCGGCGCGGTTGGGTGCACTGTATGGGATTGATCCGGATGCGCTTAACTTCTACGACTTCACCGCGATCGGGAAGATTCCGCCTTACCGTAATGGTTACCGGCAGCGTATTGATGAGATGCGATTGGTAGAAGCGGAGCGGGCGGCGCTTATTTCTGAGGCCCAGGCGGCTTTTGCGTTTAACTCGGGCATCTTTGCTGAGTTAGATCGGCTCCACTAAAACAGGTCTTGACTTTAAATTTAGCCTTGCCTAACCTATCTTTGGTATGGCAAGGCTAAGCTTGCATACTTTCATCTACACTCTTTCTGATTCGGAGAACTAAATGAAGCCAATCTCTGTGCTCACCGCCACCACTCTCGTGGCCGGTGCTCTCGCAGTACCTACTGCTACCGCTGCCCAAATTCCTGCCCTCGCTTCCGGTGAGCTCAACTGGCCCATCAAGGAGTCCTTCATTTCCTACGTACAAAAGCCTTTTGCGAAAGGGAAGATTGAGGCCACTGATGGTGCCGTCCTCGCTGGCAAAACTTTCAAGCTTCCAGTGAATGCTTCCGCATCCAAGGTTGACGCAAAGGGTAACGGAACCATCGACACTAATGGCTCGCTGCACTTCCAAGCGCACCCGGGCCTGGGCCCAAATGGCAGCTTTGGTCTCGATATGACGTTCAGCGACATCAAGGTGGTGGTTTCCGGCACTGATGCCACTATCACGGCGGACGTGAAGGCCACCGGCACCAAGGGGCCAAGCAGCAAGGAGGCACTTGAGACCAACCTGGATGACGCAAAAATCTCCACTTTTAAGTTGAGCGAGGCAATTGTTCCGGCAGCAGAGAAGACCTACACCACCAAAGGTGCACAGACGTCCATCACCCAGGTTGGCAGCGACGTGATGCTGGGCATCTACAAGCCGGGACCGCTAGAGGACGGAAACACTGACCTCACTGTCACCTATGCCAAGGCGGCTACTGAGCCAGATTCAAATCCAGATTCGAAGCCAGACGCGGGTTCTTCCGCGGGTGCAATCGGCGGCATTATAGCCGCGATTATTGCGATTCTGGCTGCAGTCGGTGCTGCCTTCTCTGGTGCGATTCCGGGTCTGAAACTGCCGAAGCTGTTCTAGGCAAGGGCGGCGTCGTCAAGCGTGGCTTGGTTGTGTCGCGGTTGCCCTAAGGAGGGAATGCAGTGGTGGATATCCTGAGTAAAGTTAGGATATCCAACCCAAAAAGTAGCTTTGACCGGCATGTTTGCTAAAGCAATCCTTCCTAGCGCGACGGAAATAAATCTGTATTGTTGGTGTTGCACTTAATGAAACGCCCCGGTTTGATAGGAAATTGCACTTACCGGGGGTCTTAGAGAAAGGTTCCTGACATGGACGAGAAGCTGCAAACCCTCCTGAACAACCAGGTAATCAACGAGCACGGCGCTGCTCTGATTTACACCCAGCTGGCATACGAGTTGGACAACCTCTCCTTCCCGGGTATGCGCGACTGGTTCTACGCACAGGCTGCGGAAGAGCGCGAGCATGCGCAGAAGATTGCTCAGCACCTGCTGGACCGCGGCTACCGAGTAGAGCTTTCTGACATCCCAGTTCCTTCCATCAAGGCAGCAACTCCGTTGGATGCTTTCGAGGCTGCCTTTGCTCACGAGCAGAAGGTATCCGAGCAGATCCGTGAGATCGCTCGCGCCGCTGACGCTGCTGGTGACTTGGATTCCCGCTCCCTCATTAACTGGTTCTTGGATGAGCAGATTGGGGAAGAGGCTACTGTTAGCGAGATTATTGACCAGATTAAGTTGGTTGGTAACGATGGCTCTGGCCTGCTGCGCATCGACGCTGGCCTGGCATCCCGCAACTCGTAATATCTATAACGAAGCCGTCAAGATTTAATAAAGTCTCCCATCGAGTAAACGCTCGGTGGGAGACTTTATTTATGACTACCAAGAACAAGATCCTCATCAGTTTTGCACTAGCACTACTGGCGGTGGCTCTAGTCGGTGGTATGGCTATGAACTCGACGTACCTTGCGTTGGGCACATTTCTTTTCACCTTTGCGCTGATGCTCGGTCCAGTAGCAGGGTTCGGGATGCTAGCGGGTGCGCTTGGCGTGTGCCGTCCGGTGACTCGTTCGCTGTATAGCTTGGCTGGGCTTTTACTGCTCGGATCCGTTGCCTCTATCGGTATGCTGCCGTGGAGTCATGCTGAAGTTCCGCTGCCGATGTTCGTTGCCGGTGCCGCGGTGGGAATCCTGGCTGTGCTGACTCAGGCGCGCCGCGTCTGGACTGGGGCGCATGGCTAAGCTTCTTTTCGATATGTACGGCGTGCTCATGCGCATTGCCAGCGCGGAGCAACAAGCCGAGCTCGAGAGGCTGGTAAATCCCGCGGACCCCGCGAGGTTCTGGGAAACTTATCGGGAGTTTCGCCCGGCATACGACGCCGGAATCATGTCCGATTCAATGTATTGGAACCGTATTTCTGCCAGCGTGGAGCTCGGGGAGTTTGACATTGCGGAAGCTGTGGAACTCGACAATCGCTATTACATGGACTCCGAACCGGAGATGGTTGCTTTAGTGCAGCGGCTCATTGGCGAGGGGCACACGGTGGGCTTGCTCTCTAACATCCCCACTACCTTGGCGGATGCCGTACGCAGTGAACACGATTGGATTGAAGACTGCGCTGCAGTGGTATTTAGCTGCGATATTGGCGTGGCCAAACCGGATGCAGAGGCATACAAAGTTGCCGTCGATGCTCTTGCCGCGACAGCTGAGAAGGTGCACTTCTTTGATGATCGGCAAGACTTTGTCGATGGAGCGGGCGCAGCAGGATTGCAGGCGCACTTGTTCACGAACGCCGACGACGTGCGCGCAATCGTGGACGAGTCTTAAATGGCCGAGGCTTAAAACAGTTCCAGCGGCACGCGCAGAAGCGGGTCCAGCGCAATTGCACGGGTGATGGTGCGAACGATCTCTTTGAGGGAGGGGATGACGCGCAGCTGGGTACTGCGACCGGCCTTTTCGCGCACCGCGGCAGCAAAGAGCTTCGGGGCTGCAGGATCGTCGAGGAAGGCGCTACCCGCTACAACGACAGTGGCTGGTTTATATTCGTTTACCAGCAATGCGGCGATTTCGCCCAGTTGGCGGGCGCGGTCATCCAGGATTTTGCGTTCAGCCGGGTTGTTTGCGGCAGCTGCGACAGCCTCCGTCAAGGTGCCGGTGCGGCCGAGCTTGCGCAGGACGGCCGCTGTGGTGAGTGATTCCTCTGGGTCGGCGAGCTGGGATGTCGCCGGAAGGGGAATGATTTGGGAAACTTCATCATTGGCAGACAGTGCCGCACCGATAGAGTCATCCGCGAAGAGAACGAGAACTGGATCGGTGTTACCGAGCTCGGCGGCCTGTGTTTCGGAGCCCAAGATAGCGGGGATTGCGGAGGAGACAACCACGGGAACGCCAAACTGAAAGCGCAGGCGCTCGGCGATGTCGACGTTTTCCCAGCCCAAGTTGCTCGCAGTAATGCGGCCCTCGTTGTCCACGGTGCCAGAGGTGGTGACGCCGACGGAAACCAGCTTGCGATCGAGGCCGGTCATCAGGCGGTTGACGCCCGCCATGATGTGCTCAATGAAGTCTTCTTCGCTCAACTGCGCCACTGGGGTAGGGACGTCGTCTTCGCGGATCGTGCGGCCCATCGTGTCATAAAAGCCGATGTGGGTTTGGGAGGTGCCCACCGCAATGCCGGCGAGAATCCAGTTATTCTCGGCGACCTCAAGGGGAACGGTGGGGCGGCCCCGGCCGCGTGAACGAGTCAGGTCATTGCGTTCCTGGACGAGGCCTTTTTGGAGAAGAGCCGCGGTGGCACGGGTGATCGTGGGTTGGGATAGACCAGTCGCTTCGACGAGCTCACTGCGCGTGATGATCGGATTAAGACGCACGAGGTGGAGGCACTTCGCCGCCGGGGTGCGTGGGCGCGTGAACACTGGTCCAGGTTTGAGCATGCATAAAGTATAGAGAGGCTAGACCGCCTTGTCTAATGGGACACTTGATGCCTAGACAACATGGTCTAAAGCTTGGCCAACTTGGGAAGTGCATCCGCGGCCGTTGAATTAATAAAAACCGTAGATAAGCTGGTTAAATCTGTGCTTTGCGGAGAAACTTCGATGATCGGTGTTCCTAACCGGTGTGCTATCCGGGGCAGTCCAGCGGCGGGGTATACCACGCCCGAAGTGCCCACGATTATCACCAGATCGGCAGCGGCCATCCTCTTCTCTGCTTCCTCCCATTCCCGTTGGGGAAGGGCCTCGCCGAACCACACGACGCCCGGCCGCACCAAGTTCCCGCAGAGCGGGCACTTTGGCGGAGTATCCGTATCGACTCCGCCGCGCCAGGGGCGCCCACACATGCAGCATCTGAAGGCAAAGAGGGAACCGTGGAGATGCACGACGTCGTCAGTGCCTGCTCTCTCATGCAGGTCATCAATGTTCTGGGTGGTGACAGTGACCTCTTTATCCCACTGCGCCAACGCAATATGACCTGCGTTGGGCTGCGCCTTTTCCGCCTGATGGCGGCGGTGGGCGTACCAGCGCCACATGCGGATTGGGTCCTTGGCCCATGCATCAATGGATGCCATGTCCTGTGGGTCTACGTTCTCCCAGATTCCAGAATCGGGATCGCGGTACGTGGCCAGACCTGAATCGGCAGACATGCCAGCGCCCGTGAATATCTCAATGCGGTGTGCGTTCTTTATTAAATCGCGCGCGCGATCCAGAGCATGGCGAAGTGGGGCGCTGGGACTGTCATTCATGAAAGCCACGATAGCTATAGGATGAAATCCATGAAGTCAGTTGCGGTGTATTGCGGATCGGCCACAGGTAACTCTGAAGCTTATGGTGAGGCAGCCCGGCAGCTGGGGGAGGAGCTGGCAGACCGCGGTCTGAACCTGGTTTATGGCGGCGGCAACGTGGGGCTGATGGGTATCGTGGCAGACGCCTGCCTCGCCCACGGCGGAAGCGTAACCGGCGTGATCCCGGAGCAGCTGGTGGATCTGGAGCTCGCGCATCCGGGCCTGACCAGCCTTGAAGTGGTGGAAACCATGGCGGAGCGCAAGACTCGAATGGAGAACCTTGCGGATGCCTACATCTGCCTGCCAGGCGGCGTGGGAACGTTGGAGGAGCTTGCTGAGGTTCTCACCATGCAACAGCTCGGCCACGTGACGGGACCTGTGGGACTGGTGGATACTGAGGGGTTCTGGCGCCCGTTCGTCGATATGTTTGCCGCAATGTCTAAGGCAGGCTTCGTGCAGCGCCGCTTTGTCGACGCCCTGGTTCTAGCACCCACTCCCGTGGCTGTGCTGGAGGGATTCGAAGGTTGGGTAAATCCAGGGATTAAGTGGAATAACAAGTAGTTAACAAGGCCGCAACGTTTGGCTTTTAAATTGGCCCTAACTTGCAGATCGAGGATAGACTTCACCCTCATGAGTTCAGAGTCAACCCACAAGCGTCAGCCCTCTCTGTTGGACGCCGCCTGCGATAACTTTGTTCATGACCTCGCACAGCTTAGCCCTACCGAGGCAACCGCCTGGGGAATCCCGGGTTATGAGGGTGAACTGCAGGATTTCTCACCTGAGTACTACGCTGCCATCGCGGATCGCACGCGAGACATGGTCGCTGACGTCGATGCGTTGGATGACACCACCGACGAGTCTGATGACGAGGATGACTTCGACGAGGTTGACTACGTAACCGCCGCGGTCCTGCGTGACCGCCTCTGCCTGGACCTTGACCTGCATCACCATGGTGAGGACATCCGTAGCCTCAACAACATCGCTTCACCAGTGCAGACTATCCGTGACACCTTGCTGCTCATGCCGCAGGACACTCCGGAACAGCTGGACGCCATTCGCTCCCGCCTGTCCAAGGTGGGCGGTGCATTGACCGGATATAAAGACTCCCTTAAGGAGGCTGCTTCGCACGGCATGGTTCCGCCGCACCGCCAAATTAACGAGGTCTTTGTGCAGTGTGAACGCCTTGCCGACTCCGATTCGATGCTAGAGAACCTGGGAGTTGAAGGCCCTGAGGTGGAAGCAGCAAAGCATGCGTTTGGTCAGTTCGCTGACTGGCTCTCCAACGACTTGCAGCCGCAGGCTCCTACAGAGGATGCCGTGGGGCGTGACCGCTACGAGCGCTTCTCCAAGCTGTTCGTTGGTGACACCGTCGATCTTGACGAGGCTTATGAATGGGGCCTTGAACGCGTTGCCGAAATCAGCGCTGAGCAAGAGAAGATCGCCCACGAGCTGTACAGTTCTGACTGCAACGTGAAGACCGCGATGCGCAAGCTTAACCAGGAAGAGCGCTACGTTCTTGAGGGCACCGACGCGCTGGTGGAGTGGATGCAGGCCACCGCGGACAAGGTGATCAAGGAACTGGACGGCACTGAGTTCGACATTCCGGAGCAGATCAAGAACATCGAGTGCCGCATCGACCCTGCGGGTACTGGTGGAATCTTCTACACCGCACCGTCGGATGACTTCTCCCGCCCGGGCCGCATGTGGTGGTCCGTTCCGGCCGGTCAGGAGCGCTTCCACACCTGGCAGGAGCTGACCACGGTGCACCATGAGGGCGCGCCGGGCCACCACCTGCAGTTGGGTTCTGCGCTGGTGCAGGAGGATCTCAACCTGTGGCGGCGAGCGGTGACCTGGAACTCCGGACACGGCGAGGGCTGGGCGCTCTATGCTGAGGCGCTCATGGCCGAGCTCGGTTACATGGATGATCCTGGTTTCCGCATGGGGCTTCTCGACGCCCAGCGCTTCCGCGCCGCCCGCGTGGTGGTCGACATCGGATTGCACTTGGGCAAGAAGCTGCCGGATTGCACGAATCCGGGCAAGTGGGACAAGGCGCATGTGAAGACGTTTATGCGTGAGAACACCGCGATGGATGACGCGAACCTGAACTTCGAGGTCAACCGTTACCTGGGCTGGCCAGGCCAAGCGCCTTCCTATGCTCTGGGCGAGCGCCTGTGGCAGCAGACCCGCGAGGAAGCCGTGGCGCAGGGTATGTCCGTGCGTGACTTCCACTCCGAGGCCCTCGCACTGGGCTCGGTTCCGATGTCTATCCTGCGCCACGCAGTACTTAATTAAAGGACCCCAATTCTCATGCCGCCAGAGCAGGTACAGTGCCTGCTCTAGCTTTCGAAACCCTACTACCGCAGGCGTTTGAGCAGGCGCAAGATCTGTGGGAGATATCCCGCGATGACCAAGACGATGATGAGGCGGATGATCTGCACCGCCACGACGGCTGGGCCCGCGCCACCTTCAGCGGAGAGCGCCAGAACGGTTTCGAGTGCGCCTGGCGAGGTGGCGAGGTAGGCCTCGAAGTAGCTAATTCCGAGCCACGCCGTCAGCGGCCACGCGGTCAGCGCGCATACGCCCATGACCACAATGATGAAAAGGATCGTGGCCGGAAGCTGCTTGGCAAAGGACTTCAGTGCGGGGACGGACAAACCGCCGCCGCAGACCCAGCCAATGGACATGAATGCCATGATCTTGAACGCGTACAGCGGTTCCAGCGTGTGGCCCGCCGGCAGGAACTGCGCCACGATGACGGTGATGATGAGCGGGCCAAGCACCGATGAAGCTGGCAGGTGAGCGAGCTTGCCCAATCGCTCGCCCAGAACGGCAATAGCCACCGTGAGCAGCACGATCCACCAGGTGGTTTCACCTTGGACGCTCATGTCGACGCCTTGCCCGGCCGGGCTGGTCAGCAGCGACACTATGAAAGGCAGGGAGATGGATACCGCCAGAAGGCGCAGGTATTGCGTCAGTGCGACGTAGCGATAGTCAGCACCGAGCTCACTGGCCAGCGCGGGCATGAGGGACGCGCCACCGGGGAGCATTGACAAGATGCCGGTCTCCCAGGAAATATCCTTGGGCTGCGAGCGGTGCAGCAGCATGCCTCCTGCCATTCCGACTATGGCCGTGATGAGAGACATCGTGATAGCGGCAGGGACTAAACCGATGATGGTGGAGGCCGCCACCAGGGTGAGGGGCATCGCCGCCATTATGCCGATGAACCCGCGGGCCACGGCGTAGAAGTGCTTGCTCACGACGAGCTCTTCGCCCGTGCTGAGCGCCATGGCACCCGAGACAAGAAGGGCTGCCAAGATCCAGGCGGCGGGGACGTGCAGATAGGTGAAAAGGGCTCCCACTGCGAGGGAGCCCGGAACGACTATGGCCCAACGTGCACGAACAGACATGGCATCGAGTTTAATAAATGCATGGATCTCGCAGACTTGGGGATTAGTGGCTGGGCAATTTTGACGGCAGGAGCAGCAGTCGCGGGGTGGATTGACGCCGTCATCGGCGGCGGCGGACTCGTGCTGATTCCGCTCATAATGGCCGTAGCGCCGCAGCTCGCACCGGCCACCGCACTGGCTACCAACAAGGTGGCCGCAGTGTCCGGAACGGCGTCGGCTGCCTTTACTCTCGTTCGCAAGGTGCGCCCTTCGGCGGCCGAACTCATTCGCCTGGGTCTAGCGGCAATGGTGTGTTCGGGCCTAGGCGCGGGCGCCGCAGCGATGATCGACAAAGACGTGATGCGTCCGCTCATCATCGTGCTGATGGTCTGCGTTGGTGTCTTCGTGGCTTTCCGCCCCAGCTTCGGTACGAACGAGAGCGAAGGAATCCGCGGCGGCTGGCGCACGTGGGCGGCTCTGGGCGCGGGGGCGTGCATTGCCTTCTACGACGGTATCTTTGGCCCCGGCACCGGCATGTTCCTCATCATGGCGTTCACCGCAATTTTTTCGCAGAACTTCTTGCGCTCTGCCGCCATGTCCAAGGTGGTGAACACCTGCACTAACGTCGGTGCACTCATCGTGTTCATCCTGGGCGGGCACATCCTGTGGGGTCTCGCCCTAGTTCTAGCTGCAGCCAACGTACTTGGCGCCCAGCTCGGTGCGCGCACCGTCTTAGGCGGCGGCACCAAGCTGATTCGCTATGCCTTGCTCACCCTCGTCGTGGTGATGAGCATTTACCTCTCCGTGCAGCAGTGGGGCTAAATCACATGCGGTTTTTCGTCCGTGCGGTAGCTGGTGCTGTCCACGGGTCTTCAGGCCAGGGATGCTTGGGATAGCGCCCTCGCATGTCGGCGCGAACGCCCTGGTAAGGCCCTGCCCAGAAGCTCGCCAAGTCATCAGTTACGGCCAGTGGGCGGCCCGCTGGGGAAAGCAGGTGGAACTGCACACGCTGCCCGCAATAGACCGGGGACTCCGCCAGCCCAAAGCATTCCTGCAACTTGATGCTCACCGTGGGGCGATCCCCGGACCAGTCGATTTTCGCGTCGCGCCCCGAGGGCACGGGCAGGCGTTCAGGTGCCAGCTCATCCAGGCGCGTGGCTTCCGGCCAGGGGAGAAGGCGCTGGAGTGCTGGATACATGTCGACCTTGGTGGCAGGTTTGCCCGCCGCGACGTCGTGTAGCTCGGGGCCCAGCCACTCGGCGGGCTCTGCATTGTCGACGTCCGGCCAAGGGGCGCCGTAGTGCGCGTGCAGGTGCGCCAAGCGTTCGCGCAGGTTCTGCGCTTTCTCGCTGAAGGAGAACATGGCAAGACCGTGCTCGCGGATACCGGCAGCAAGAGCTTCCTCGGCCGCAGCACCCGTGACTTTGACCGGGGTGGAGCTGAGCTCGATTGCCCCGGCGCGCAGGACCTTGCGCCCGCGCACCTTGCCGCCTTCGAGCGTCGCCGTGATCTCCTCGGTAGTACCGATGGCATAGAGCGCAGCTTGCTCATCGATTCGAGCGGCAGCGCGGATGATGGCGGTGCCGGCATTGGACAAGGACACGTCCGCCACGGCCAGCCACGCAGCCCCGTTGTCCTCGAGCATGCGCGCACGAGTACCGCTGGCCAGGAGGTACTCTGCTTCCTTCGCGGTGGTGGTGCGGCGCGCGACGCGCTCCGGGAAGGCCGCGGCCACGACCGCGCCAGGATCGGCTGGACCTTTGTCGGGCACGAGGCGTGCTAGGCGCTCGACCTCGCGTTTGGGAGGAGTGATGCGCGTGATGTCCCCACGCGGGGAATCGCTGAGCGCGGCGACGGTATGCGCAGCGCCGGCGCCGTACTTGAGCAAGGCAGCGCCAAGGCGCGGGTCGGTGGGCAGAAGAGCGAGCTGCTTGGCGACGTCCCCGGTGGCACCGATCGAGCGCAGCGTTCGGTGGGCGTCGGCAAGCGCGCGGGCTGGTGGCTGATCAAGGAGCGGAAAGTCCTCACCCGCGCCCCAGCACTCCAGGAACAGTGCCGCCTGAGTGAGATCGGCGCTGAGGATCTCCGGAGTGATGTGCGGGGAGAAGTGCTGGTAATCGTCCTGTGAGTAGCAGCGAATCACGGTGCCAGGGGCCTCACGCCCGGCGCGACCGGCGCGCTGATCGGCGCTCGACTTCGAGGTAGAAACCGTGACCAAGCCAGACATGCCGCGCTGGGCATCGCGGCGCGGGGTACGCGAGAGCCCGGCATCGACCACGGTGCGCACGCCCGGGACCGTCAGCGAGGACTCCGCGATGGAGGTGGCCACCACGATGCGGTCGGCGTCGGTGTACAGGGCGGCGTCCTGCTCAGCCGTGGTCTGCTGTCCGTGCAGCGGATACGCGCCGGGCAGTTGCTCGCACACGAGGTTAACCTCGCGTACGCCGGGCACGAAGACCAGCACGGAACCGGAATGGCCCGTGGCTTGGCGGGCAACGTGGGCGTAGAAATCCCGCTCGCCGGCAGCGCGGCCCGCGGCCGGGGAGTAGCGGATGTCGAGCGGGTACGTCACTGCCTCAGTGACGTGAACCGGGGCGTCCATGAGTTCGGAGAAGCGCTGGGCGTCGACGGTGGCGGACATCGCGATGACGCGGAAGTCGTCGCGTAGCTGCGCCAGTTCCAGGCACATGCCAAGGACGAGGTCGGTGTCGCATTGACGCTCATGGACCTCGTCGATGGCTACGGCGGAAACACCGCTGAGCTCGGGGTCGCGCAGCAGTCGGCGCAGCAGCACGCCTGGGGTGACGAACTCGACGTCGCGGCCGTGGCGGGAATCGCCGCGCACGGCGTAACCAATTTGTTGGCCGGACAGGTGCTGCAGCCGGTTCGCGGCAGCGCGCACGGCCACGCGGCGAGGTGCGGTGACCAGGATCTTCCCGCTCGTTCCTTGTTCCGCAGCTTGGTTCGCGAGCGCCGGCGGCACAAGCGTGGTCTTACCGGTGCCCGGCGGCGCCTGGACCACGACGTTGCCGGAAGAAGGCAGCGTGCCGATGGTCTCGGCGACGGGCAGGCCAGCGCCGATGCGTGCGAGATCAAACATTTAGAGCAGCCCGAAGCCCTCTACTGGGCCTTCCAGGTCCTGGCGCTCCAGGTTCTCGCCGTCAAGCTTGCGCACCACGCGGCCCGGGGAGCCGAGTACGAGCGACTTATCCGGAATGTCACGGGTGACCAAGGTGTTTGCGCCGATGACGCAGTCCTCGCCAATGGTCACGCCGGGCATGACCGTGACGTTGGCGCCGAACCAGGTGTTGCGGCCCACGGTGATGGGCTTGGCGATCTCCCAGCCGCCCTCGCGCATCTCGTGATCGTTGACCGGATGGCCCACAGTGATAAGGGAGCAGTTTGGCCCAATCATCACGTGATCGGCGAGCGTGACCTTGGCCTGCGCCAAGATGGTGGCATTGAAGTTAATAAAAACGTGTTCGCCCACGATGAGGTTAGAACCGAATTCCACGTGCGCCGGACCGAACCAGCCGGGAACGTGTGATTCATCGGGCAGCAGCTCGCGCAGGATCTCTTCCGCCTTGTCTGGGTCGGTATTGCCCAAGTCGTTGAACTGCTTGATCAAACGGAACGTCCGCGCGTGCTGAGTGCGCACTTCCTCCGTCTGACCTGGCAGGTGCCACTGCCCACCAGACATCTTCTCCCAGGTGCCGTATTGCTCTAAGTTCTTGGGGCTGTTCATGGGGCCCAAGTCTAGTCACGAGAATGCATGCGACATGTAGCCTTGGGCTCATGCTTTTCGATGTCTCTCGGCCCGCCACCCGCATTGCCCCTGGGGTAGCGCACGTGCCTGGATGGGTGGACGTCGCTAAGCAACGTGCCCTCGTCGAGGAAACCCGTGAGGTGGCACGGCGCTACGCTGGCACTCCCATGGCGATGTATCAGCCACAACTGAAGTCCGGAAAGATGAGCGTGCACCAGCTGCATCTGGGCAGGTACTGGCATTACGAAACCTACCGTTACGTGGACAACATTGAGGGGACTCGGGTGCCGCCGATGCTCGTTTCCCTCCAGGAGATAGCGCGCCCAGCACTGCGCGCGGCGGCCGAGGTCTCCCCGGAGCTGGAACCGTGGGTGGAGACCTTCTATCCGGAGATGGCCTTGGTGAACTATTATCCGCCGGGCTCAGGGATGGGCATGCATGTCGATGACTTTGAGGAGTCCCTTGCGCCGGTCATCTCCTTATCCATCGGGGATGAGGCGCTGTTTCGCATAGGCAATACGGAAAATCGCAATAAGCCGTGGGATGACGTGACGCTCAGCTCCGGGGATTTAATTGTATTTGGCGGCCCGAAGCGACTGGCCTATCACGGAATTGTGCGGGTCAACGACGCAACGCTGCCGGAAGGATGTGGGTTGAAGGAGGGGCGAATCAACATCACCATCCGCCAAGTTGGCGCCCGTGCTACACTCTAATGTTGACTAATCAACAACTTTTGAGAAGGGGATTCTCCACATGGCAAAGATTGGCATCGTTCTTGGTTCCACCCGCGACGATCGCGCAGGCGAAGCAATCGCTAACTGGGTTGCTGACCTGGCAAAGGGCCGCAATACCGGCGTTGAGTACGAGGTAGTTGACCTCAAGGCTTTCAACGTTCCAATCCTGACCACCTCCGTGGTTCCGATGGCCGCGAACAAGAACTACGACGACGCTAACGTCCAGGCTTGGTCCGACGCCATCGACGCATGCGACGGCTTCATCTTCGTCACCCCGGAGTACAACCACTCCGTACCGGGCCCGTTTAAGAACGCTTTCGACTCCCTCGGCTCCGAGTGGGTTGGCAAGGCAATCGCGTTCGTGGGCTACGGCTTCTCCGGCGGCGTCCGTGCTGTTGAGGCATGGCGCCTGGCAGTGGCTAACTTCTCCATGGAGCAGCTGCGCACCCAGATTGAGGTCTCCCTCATCACCGACATGAACGATGGCGCATTCGCACCGGCTGACTTCAAGAACGGCCTCGTTGACAACCTCTTGGGCGAGATCGAGGATGCCGTCAAGGCTTAAGTTTCCTTGAGGCCTCCACTGTTTTGTGGCTAACCCTGCTGGGCGTGTGCAATTGGGTGGTTTAGCATCGGGGGATATGACGGAACAAAAGATTGCTGTTGTAACTGGTGCTTCTTCGGGAATTGGCGCGGCGTCGGCAAGAGCACTCGCTGCCGATGGCTGGCATGTAGTCATCGGCGCGCGCCGCGTGGAACGCCTCGAAGAGCTTGCTTCAGAAATCGGGGCTGAAGCTTATCCGCTGGACGTAACCAATGATGAGTCCGTCACGGAGTTTGTCTCCCACTTGGACCGCGTGGACCTGTTGGTCAACAACGCGGGCGGCGCCAAGGGCTTGGAGCCACTGGTAGAGACAAAGATCGAAGACTGGCAGTGGATGTATGACGTTAACGTGCTTGGCACGGTGCGCATGATTCAGGCGGTGATGCCCAAGCTGGAGGCCTCCGACTCCGGGCTCATCATCAACATGGGCTCCATTGCTGGCTGGGCACCATACGAGGGCGGCTCCGGCTATAACTCCGCCAAGCATGGCGTGCGCGTTATCTCCCGCGTGCTGCGCATTGAGAACCACAATGTCCGCGTCACCGAGCTTGATCCTGGCCGCGTGGCCACTGAGGAGTTCTCGCTCAATCGTTTCAGCGGCGACGCTGAGCGCGCCGCCGCGGTCTACGCCGGCGAGCTTAACCTCGTGGCCGAGGATATCGCGGAGGCCGTGCGCTGGGTGGCATCGCTGCCAGCGCACGTCAACATTGACACGATGACCATTAAGCCGCGCACGCAGAGTTAGTTACTGCAGACCAAACTGGTCCCACGCCGCCGGTGCCAGGTTCTGGTACACGTGCTTGTGCTCCTGATATTCGGCAAGGCCGGTTGGGCCAAGCTCGCGGCCGTTGCCGGACTGCTTGTATCCGCCCCACTCTGCCTGCGGAAGGTAGGGGTGGAAGTCGTTGATCCAGATGGTGCCGTGGCGCATTGCGCGGGCCATGCGCTCAGCCTTGCCGGCATCGCTAGTAAATACGGCGCCTGCCAGGCCGTACTCGGTGTCGTTCGCGGTAGCGATGGCTTCTTCCTCAGTGGTGAAGGTCTCCACCGTTACCACTGGGCCGAAGGCCTCGTCGTGGACGCAGTCCATCTCCTTGGTGGCGCCATCGATGATCGTGGGCAGGTAGTAGACGCCCTTGCCCAGGTCGGTCTCACCAGTGCCGTGCTGGCCAGTGGTGTCCTCGCTGGTAGCAGCGCGGCCGCCAGTCAGAATCTTGGCACCTTGCTCGCGTGCTTTATCCACGTAAGCAGCGACCTTCTCACGGTGCTCCTCAGAGATCAGCGGGCCGGTTTCTGCCTTGGAGTCGGTCGGGCCACCAATCTTGATGTTGTTGGTGCGCTTGACCAGGGCCTCGATGAACTTGTCGTGCAGGGACTCTTCCACGATGATGCGCGAGCCCGCAGAGCAGACCTGCCCCGAGTGGAAGAATGCGCCGTTGAGGGCGTTGTCCACGGCGACGTCGAAGTCGGCATCGGCGAAGATGACGTTCGGGTTCTTGCCGCCGAGCTCCAGTGCGGTGCGCTTGACGGTCTCCGCAGCGTTCTTGGCGATGATCTTGCCGGTGGCCAGGCCGCCGGTGAAGGAGACCATGTCTACCTCAGGGTGCTGGGACAGTGGGTTTCCGCAGTTAGCGCCAGCGCCGGTGATCAGGTTGCCTACGCCGTCGGGAAGCCCTGCCTGCTTCAGGCCAACCATCAGCAGCATTGCGGTGTGCGGGGTGAGCTCAGCCTGCTTGAGCACGAAGGAGTTGCCTGCCGCAAGAGCCGGGGCAACCTTCCAAGAGACCTGTAGGAGTGGGTAGTTCCACGGAGTGATGAGGCCACACACGCCGACTGGTTCCGCATCGATACGGGAACGCAGGTTCTGGTCGCCCGGATCCACCACGCGGCCGGCCTCGTGCGAGGCCAGGGTGCCGAAGTAATCGAAGGCGTTGGAAATATCGTCCATGTCGCCGAGGGACTCCTCGTAACGCTTGCCTGTATCGGCGGACTCAGCGGAAGCAAAAAGCTCCTTGTTCTCACGGATGAAGTCGGCGACCCTCATCAGCAGCTTGCCGCGCTCAATAGCTGGGGTATTACTCCACACACCCGACTCAAAGGCGGCGCGTGCGGCCTCAATGGCGCGGATGGTGTCTGCATCTGAAGCCTCGGAGGCCACACCGACCGTGCTGCCGTCGGCTGGGCAGATGATGGTGCGTGTGGCAGCGTCGGCGGCCGCCTCCCACTGGCCATTGATAAACAGAGACTTCGGGCCATCGCCCGTATGGACGCCTTTGAGGTACTCGGTAGTGGTTGGGTCGAACAAAGTGTTCTGAGTGCTCAAGAAAAGCAACCTTTCTAAAGATGAATTTGAGTTCTATAAATGAACGGGGTCCGCCAGCTTAGCTGTCTTCCTGCCATGTGGGCTCGGGTTCAGCACCATCGGAGACGTCAGAGTCGCCCGGCTGGGTCTGCTGCATGTACAGGAACGCTAGGTGGCGTTCATAGAGATCCAGCACGTTGTTGATGAGCTGGTTCTCCGAGTAGCCGTAGACGTCGTAGCCCAGGGAACCGGTGAGGTCGTAGACCTCAAGGCGGTAGTACTCGTCGTCATCGCCTGGGGTGAAGTCAGGGCTTTCAGCGGTGATTGGGAAGAGCTGGTAGCGGAACTTTCGTTCGTGCTCAAGGGTGACCTGCAAGTCCAGCTGCGGCAGCTCGACGTCGGGAAGCTCACTGGTGAGGAGGACTGCGTCGTACCCGCGTGCACGCATCTGCACGGCAACCTTCTCGAGGGCGAAGGTAGCGGTCTCACGCAGGTAGGAATCCATTTCCTGCTTGGTGGGGTAGGAGTTGACGCGGTCTAGACGGCTCTTCCAGCGGTCACCGTTTTCTGGTGCCAGTTCGGTGCGGCCCGAGATTGCGCCATGCAGCGCGGTCTGGCGAGCCTCACGCTGGACGCTTTCCAGGCGCAAGGACTTCCACAGGGAGAACATCACGAGGTAGATGACTACTGCGAAGGGCAGGCCCATGACCACGGTGGCGGATTGGACGGTGGCAATGCCGTCAATCTGCAGCAGGGCCAGTGTCAGAGCACCCACGGTGACGGACCAGAAGATGCGCATCCAGCGCGGGCCATCCTGGCGGCTATCCGTAATCTTCGAGGTGAAGTTCGACATCACCAGCGCACCGGAGTCAGCTGAGGTGATGTAGAGCAGAAGACCGATGAAGGTGGTCAGGAAGATTACGACTCCGGATGCTGGGAACTCCGCAAGCATGTCGTAGAAGCCCTGCTCAGGGGTATTAACGGCGGCTTCCGCAAAGTCGGGGTATTCGCCAGAACGCACCATGTCGAGCGCGGTGTTGCCGAAGAAAGACATCCACATGAGGATGAACAGGAACGGGAAAGTGAGCACGCCGAAGATGAACTGGCGCAGGGTGCGGCCGCGGGAGATGCGGGCCAGGAACAGGCCCACGAAGGTGGCCCAGGCAATCCACCATGCCCAGAAGAACAAGGTCCATGCCTGCATCCATTCGCCGGTGGAGGCTTGGTCGTCAGCAAAAGCGAAAGTCTCCATGGTCCACGAAGGGAACTTCGAGATGTAGTCGCCCACGTTGGTGGTAATCGCGTCGAAGAGGTACGCGGTCTTGCCGAAGACCACGATGTAAATCATGAGCGCGATGGCCAGGTAAACGTTGAGCTCCGAGAGGAAGCGAATGCCCTTGTCCACGCCGGAAACAGCAGACAGCGTGGCGATGACAACGGCGATAATGATGAGTGCTGACTGCAGGCCCAGACCTTGCTCGAATCCGAAGATGAGGTGGAAACCATAGGACAGCTGTACGACGCCGATGCCAAGCGACGCCGTGACACCAAAGACGGTGCCCAGCATCGCGGCGATATCGACGGCGTCACCAACCGGGCCGTGCACACGTTTGCCGATGAGCGGGTAGAGCGCTGAGCGAATAGCCAGCGGCATGTTGAGGCGATAGGCAAAGTAGCCAAAGGCCATGCCCATCAGGGCATATAGTGCCCAGCCGGTAATGCCGTAGTGGAACATCGCCCACACCACGGCCTCTTTGGCGGCCTCCATGGTCTCGCCTTCGCCGACGGGTGGGGCCACGTACATGGTCACCGGCTCAGCCACGGCGAAGAACATGAGGTCCACGCCGATACCTGCGGCGAAGAGCATCGATGCCCACGAGAAGGTGTTGAACTTCGGGCGCGAATGGTCAGGTCCCAAGCGGATATCGCCCACGTTGGAGAACGCAATATAGAGTACAAAGACCACGGCGATGGTGGCCGTCAGGACGTAGAACCAGCCCAAGTTGGTACCGATCCATGCGGTGACGTTGGCCAAGGTGTTTGCTGCGGACTCGCGGCCAAGCCCTGCGTAGAGAGCCATGGCGATGATGAGCGCACTGGAAATGATGAACACTGGCCAGTTGGGCTTTGGCACCGGAACTTCACTAGAGCCGACTTCCGGGCCGGTTTCTGCCTTGAAGCTGCCGACGAGTGCGCGGACCTGATAGTTCGACTTCTTCAGGGGGCGGCGAGGTCTCTTGGTTTCTGTTGTTTTTAACGGTGACGCGGCGGCCTCCGACCCACCTGTCTGGGGGGACCGGCGGGGCGTCGGGGACGCCTCCGGGTCGTGGGGGTCAAAGTTTGCCATTTACTACTCCTCGTTGCAGTCATTTATGGATGAAAATTCCGACATTAAGACGTGAATAAAATTCAGTCTCACTGGGGCGAAGAGGGGTGTGTGATGTGAATTACTCCCTCGTTTTCTATGCGGGATTTGATCGCATTGTTTCGCCCGTGACTTGAGGGCGGAACAACCCAAATATACCCCATACTGCGCAAACATTCACAAAGACGTGTACAGTGGTTTGGGTGGCCATTTTGGCCCGACGCATAACATTTCGTTCGTATGCATAAAATTCAAAAAGCTTTACTCCGTAGGAGAGTGTGACCGTATGAATTCGGTCACAAAGTGTCAAGCAAGATCGCTGAAAGACCAAGAAAGCCAGAAAGCACGGAAAAGGAGCGTTGCATGGGAAAGAAGAATCTCAAGAAGGTATCGAAGAAGGTCACCGATGAGGTCTCGGACGTTGTCGTCGTAGGCGGCGGTTCCGCAGGCTCTGTCATCGCCGCTCGCCTAAGTGAGGACCCCGGCACCCGTGTGCTGGTTCTCGAAGCAGGCCGAAACGATTCGTTGTGGGACCTATTCGTCCACATGCCTTCCGCATTCTCATTCCCCATTGGCGCAAAGAACTACGACTGGCAGTACGAGTCCGAGCCGGAGCCAGAGATGAATAACCGCCGCATCTACCACGCGCGCGGCAAGCTGCTCGGCGGTTCCTCTTCCGTCAACGGCATGATCTACCAGCGCGGCAACCCGATGGATTATGAGAAGTGGGCCAAGAACCCCGGCATGGAGAACTGGGACTTTGCCCACTGCCTGCCTTACTTCAACCGCATGGAGAACGCCGCCGCAGCCGAGGACAACGATCCGCGCCGCGGCCATGACGGCCCGCTGTACCTCTCCCGCGGCCCCGCCACCAGCCCGCTGTTCCAGGCTTTGTTTAAGTCCGTCCAGGAAGCCGGCTACAACCTGACCAACGACGTCAACGGTTACCGCCAGGAAGGCTTCGCGCCTTTCGACCGCAACATCAAGCACGGCAAGCGCTGGTCTGCAGCGCGCGCTTACCTGCACCCGAACCTGGACCGCGAGAACCTCGAGGTGCGTACCCGCGCGTTTACCACCAAGGTCCTCTTCGAAGGCCAGAAGGCCATCGGCGTGGAATACGAGTGGAAGGGCGGCGTCCACCGCGTATTCGCTGACAAGATCGTTCTTTCCGCTGGTGCCATCAACACCCCGCAGCTGCTGCAGGTCTCTGGTGTCGGTGACGAGGAGTTGCTGCGCAAGCACGGAATCGACGTCGTCAAGCACCTGCCAGGCGTCGGCGAGAACCTGCAGGATCACCTCGAGGTCTACATCCAGTATGAGACCACCAAGTCCACCGATTCCTCCCAGCCTTACCTGGACAAGTGGCGCTGGCCGTTCATGGGCCTGCAGTGGATTCTCACCAAGAAGGGCCCGGTTGCGACCTCCCACTTCGAGGGCGGCGGATTCGTTCGTTCCAATGAGAACGAGGAATACCCGAACCTGATGTTCCACTTCCTGCCGATGGCAGTGCGCTACGACGGCCAGAAGGCCGACGTCAAGCACGGTTTCCAGTGGCACGTTGGCCCGATGTTTTCCGATACCAAGGGCCACGTCCGCATCAAGAGCGCAGACATCCACGAAAAGCCGGAGATCCTCTTCAACTACCTGAAGACCGACCAGGATCGCCGCGAGTGGGTCGAGGCAGTGCGCGTTGCGCGTTCTCTGCTGGACACCGAAGCCATGGCTGAGGTGGGCGCCCGCGAGTTCAGCCCGGGCCCTGACGTGCAGACCGACGAGGAGATCCTCGAATGGGTACGCAACGACGGTGAGACCGCATTGCACCCGTCGTGCACCACCAAGATGGGCTCCAAGGATGACCCAATGGCGGTTGTGGACCCAGAAACCATGCAGGTCTGGGGCATTGAGGGCCTCTACATCGCCGATGCCGGCGTCTTCCCGTCCGTGACCAACGGCAACATCTACTCGCCGACAATGATGGTGGGCGAGAAGGCCGCCGATCTGATTGCTGGAAAGAAGCCTTTGGCACCGCTGAACGACGTAACGTGGTACAAGGCTGGCGAGGATATGCCGCTGTACGCTGAGGGCGAGGCAGTGCGCGATCACAAGCAGGCCATTAAGGGTGCCTACTAGAAGAGCCAAGAGAAGGGCCGGATGACTTTAGCCGCGTTGCCCCGCGGTCCACGCGTGCCGGAATCATGTGTGCGCTGGGCATCTGCACCGGCATCGTCGTCTGGCTCACCGCCTCCCTGGCAGGGCTATCTGCTCTTATCGCCGCTCGCCCTAGTCTGCTCGGCTTGCTGCAGCTGGTGGGCGGCGGCTTCCTTCTCTGGATGGCCTATGGCTCCATTCGCTCGGGCTTGACGCAACGGCGCGCTGTCCTTAACTCTGCCCGCAGTACTTCACAGGACTCGGCGGAAAATGCGGCAGAAAACGCCGCAGAAAGCGCGACACAAAGCGCGGGAAGCTTCGATGAGGAGCACATCAAGCAGGCGGTGAGCACTGGCAACGTCGAGGACATCACCGCTGGCCGCGCCTACAAGCTGGGCCTGCTCACCAACCTTTCCAACCCGAAGGCGCTCGTCTTCTTCGGTGCCGTCTTTGCCCAGTTCATTCGCCCTGACATGGGGCTTGAATGGACCGTGGTCATCGCCATCCTCCTGACTGTGGTCTCCGTGGCGTGGTTTTCTACCTTCGCGCTCATCGTCCGCGCGGCGGCGCGTTTCCTCACGAAGTATTCGGCTCATCTCGATATCGGCTCGGGCCTCATCTTCGGTGCCTTGGGCTGCGTGATGATTTATGAGGGAATACTCGCACTGGTTAGGTAAACCTAAAACGCGTACAGTGTCCGGCATGAGCAATTCCACCGCACGCGTTTCAACCGATCGCCCGGCACGCTACGGCAAGCAGCTGGCATCGCACTTCTCTGCCAAGATTGACGCCCACTGGGACCCAGAAACCGAAACCGGCCGCTGCGTCTTCGAGCGCGAAAACACCCGCGGCACCCTCGACCTTTCTGTTGAGCCCAACATCCTCCTCCTCAACGTCGAGGCAGACCCAGAAAGCATCGAGTCCGTCGAACACGTTGTGGCCCGCCACCTCGTGGCCTTTGGTAAGAAGGACGACTTGCAGGTCGAGTTCACCCGCGCCGACGGCACACCGGGCTTGCACTTCAGCGTCGCTGATCTTCCCCCGGAACGCAGGTAGTCTAGGGCTCATGATTTTCACCACCACCAACAACGTCGATGGTCACGAAATCACCGAGTACATTCGCGTCATTGCGGGTGAGACGGTGACCGGTATTAACTTCCTCAAGGACTTGGGTGCCTCCTTCCGCAGCTTCACTGGCGGCCGCTCCGCCGGCTATGAGGAAGAGGCAGTCAAGGCCCGCGAGGCAGCGCTTAACGAGCTGTGGAACCGCGGCCAGGAGCTGGGCGCCGACGCCGTCGTGGGCATCAGCTTTGACTACTCGCCTATGGGCCAGGCCAACGACATGCTTATGGTCACCGCCACCGGCACCGCAGTCAAGATTCGCCCGATCTCATAGTGCGCCACCCATTAAAGGCAGCCCTGTGCATTCTTGCCGGGGCTGCCATTGTATGTTTTGCCACCGGGTGCTCCACCACGGATGAGCCGGGCAGCGGCCCGCATAGTGTGCCGGCGCATATGGTCACGGCGTCGGAAAGCGCGCCCTTGCCTGTCAGCGGATCCACCGAAACTGGCCACTACCGCACCATCGAGCTGCCTACGGGGCGCTCCTTCATGGCGCACGTGCCGGACAACTACGACCCGGCCAACCCTGCGCCGGTGGTGATGGTCTTCCACGGCTACAAAAGCGATCCGTCCACCATCTTCCAGGACACTGAGCTCTACGAAGCCAACGCCATCACGTTGTTCCCGGCAGGCAAGGCACAGGCTTGGGCGCCCGCTCCTTATGCGCAGACGTCCTTGGACGAGGACCTTGCGTTTGTCGACGCCGCGCTCGCCTGGGCAAACCAGAACTACAACACCGACGGCCGCGTCTTTGCCGCGGGCTTTTCCAACGGCGGCGGTTTCGTGCGCGCCTTGGCCTGCAACCGCTCCCTCGACGGCGCCGCCACGGTCTCCGCGGCGAACTACGAGGGTGTGGACGACGATTGCCAGGGCGATCCCACTGCCTACCTGGCGGTACACGGCACCGCGGACGTGGTGATCAACTACCGCGGCGGCGAGGCGCACGGCGGCCACTACAAGGGCGCCGAGGATTCCAACGCCAAGGTAGCCGAACACAACCACTGCGATCCCTTCCCTGCGGAGGATAAGCAGGACGACGTCACCCGCTTTACGTGGGGTTCCTGCGCGATGCCCACCGTGAATTACAAAATTAAGGGCGGCACGCACACCTGGAACGGCGGCGTCACCGACCGCAGCGGACTCGTGCCGCACGACTGGGCAACCAACTCCATCCTGGACTTTTTCAAGGTCGAGTATCCCGGCAGGGTGCCTTCTCGGTAAGCTATGCCGCATGCTAGAAGTCTCAATCAAGGGCGATTCCATTAAGCTCGGCCAGTTCATCAAGCTGGCCTCCCTCGTGGCTACCGGCGGTGAAGCCAAAGAGCTCATCGCGCAAGGCGAGGTCCAGGTCAATGGGGAAGTGGTGACCCAGCGCGGCGCCACCCTGCACCCCGGCGACGAGGTGAGCATCGCTGGCACTTCTGCCCGCGTGGCCGCCGCAGATGACGATGATGATGACTACTTTGACGAAGCCACCGCAGACGACGACTTCGATCCCGAGAAGTGGAGGAACATGTAATGCCCGCTTTCGAAGCTGAAGTAGGCATGCCCTACTGGATTGACCTGACCACCTCCGAGCCACGCCAGTCCGTGAACTTCTACGAGCAGGTGCTGGGCTGGGAGATCGAGTCCGCGACCGAATACCGCATCGGCCGTATCCAGGGCCTGCCGATTGCTGGTTTCATTCCGCAGCCTGAGCAGGCCACCATGCCGGATACGTGGGTGACCTACTTCCTCAGCAAGGACATCGACGGCGACTGCGCCCGTGCCGAGCAGCTTGGCGGCCGCGTGTTGGTGCCGGCAACGCAGGTGCAGCTGGGCCACATGGCGCTGCTTGTCGACGTCGCCGGTGGCATGTTCGGCCTCATCCAACCGGCTGGCGCAGACCAATTCATCGCGGGCGGCGAGCCCGGAACCCCGGTGTGGCACGAGCTGACCGCCACTACGAGCTTCGCTGAGGTCCGCGACTTCTACGGCGATCTGTTCAACTGGGAAGTGCGCGGCAACGACTCCTACGCCACCGCGGAAGAAGACGGCGCTCCTTTCGCCGGCTTCTGGAACGCCGAAGGCCAGTTCCCGCCGCAGGTGCCAAGCTTCTGGCAGACCTACCTGGGCGTGCGCGACCTAGAGGCCGCTGCAGCCAAGGCCGTGGAGCTAGGCGGCGAGGTCATCCGCGAGCCGTGGGATTCTCCCTTTGGCCGCCTGTGCCTGTTGGCCGATTCCACCGGCGCCACCGTCACCTTGGCCGAGGTCGAGGACGCTCCCGAGGAGGAGCCGCGCGAGTCAGATGACGTTCTCAACCTCGACTTTTAGATGAAAGACGAGGTAGATGAAGTAGCGGAGGTCGTTCGGCGCATTCCGGCCGGCAACGTCTCTACCTACGGAGAAGTGGGCAAGGTAGTGGGCGTGGGTGCTCGCTACGTCGGCTGGGTCATGAAGAAGGCCGAGTCCGTGCCGTGGTGGCGCGTGGTGCGCGCCGACGGCACCTCGCACGCGCCTGAGCGCTCAATCCCACGCTGGGAAGCCGAAGGAATTACTCATAAAGACGGCCGCGTAAACATGCGCCGCCATGGTTTAGATGCCCGAGACTTGGAAGGGCTGATCGGTTGAGAGCTTGGTTCTTCCTCTTGCTGGCTGCGGTGCCAGCATGCATCACGCTGTAAGTGGTGTCCTCCCGCGCGAACTTGTTGCCGCGATAGACCAGGTAGATGTTCAGTGGGTAGAGCACCAGCCCCACCAGCACGTATTGAACCGGTATCAGCGTGGTGTTTTCCGGCAGGTAGTTCCAGCAAAAGTGCAGGCCAAAGGCTAGCAAAAGGAAGCCAAAGATAGAGCCCAGGCGCCACCACACTGTCTTGTTCGCGCTGAACAGCGCCCAGCCTATTCCCCAACCCGCCAGCGCGGTGAACAAGATGTGCAGCGCCGGACCCACGATGAGGCGCACGCCCCACATCTGAAACATTCCGGTCCAGTCAGAAAGCGGGTGCATCGTGCCGCCGACGACGCTGTACAACACGTTCTCGAGGGTCTCAAAGCCTAAGCCCACGGTGGCGCCCACGACCCAGCCGTGCCACGGCCGGTTGAGCTGCCGGAATGACAAAAGAATGAAGAAGACTCCGGCGGCCTTGGAAATCTCCTCCGGGTAGGCACCCGCCCACGACATCGTGGCGGCCTGCCACCCAAAGGATGACGCCAGCGTCATCAGCGGAGTAGAGGAGAGCAAAACCATGCCCACCGCGGTGCCGCCACCCCACAGGAGCGCCGCCCAGACCCATCCGCGCGCCGGGAACATGGGGCTTAGGCGAAGCAAAAAGAGGACGAGGGCCACGTAGGCGCCGCCGATGAGCACGCTGGGTACCACCAAAGCAGGAGCAATCAGCAGGTAGCTGATTAGGTTAACCATGATGCTCACTATGCCCAGAGACAGTAGTACCCACAGCGAGTTGCGGAAGAGTTTGCTCATGATGCCACTACTCCCGTCTCCGCTTTCACCGGCAGCTCGCGGTGTCCAAAGGCCTGCCAGATAAGTTCCGCGGCGTGGGTGAAATCGCCGCCGGTGAGCACCACGATGTAGTCAAAGTCAGTAAAGTCGCCCTCCCCGTTGCGGGAGAGGACGATTGCGTCGGCGGGGGCGTCGTAAAGCGCGAGTGCGTCGCCCTCCCTGTGGATCTTTGCTGTGGAAACTTCGCCGTAAGCATAGCCGCGGACGGCGCGACGCATCGCCACCTCCTCGTCGACACCGTCGAGGCCCTCAGTGCTGACCACCTGCACGAGCGTCGCACCGCAGTCCCAGGCCTGGTTCGCCATGGTCTCCGAATTAGGCGTGCAACGCAGACCCGGGACCTCAATGGTCCAGTTTTCATCCTCGCTGAAACCTGTTGCCGCAGAATCAAGCACCACCTCCTCGGTCTTCGGCTCGGGCGGGGTCACCGTTGCTGCGATAAGCGTGGGGATGACGAGCATTATCAGCACGAAGCTAACGACCGCGAGAAAATATCCGCGGAGTCGTGCTGGTGGGAACCGATAAGTTGGCATAGTCCACACCTTAACCGGATTGATTCGCCTAGAGTGGCTGGCATGAAAGATCTCTACCAATTTGTCAATGGACCTTGGCTGAACTCCCACGTCATCCCCGACGACCGCGGCGTTGACGGCACCTTCCACAACCTGCGTGACGAGGCGGAAGAACTCGTCCACGAGATTGTTAAAAATGACACGGGGCGCCCAGGCGCACTCTACGCATCGCATCTTGATACCGAGGGCGTAAATGGTGCAGGCATGGCGCCTATCGACGCCGACCTCGACCGCCTCACCGCAGCCGACCCGCGAGAGCTGGCACAGCACCTGGGTGAGCTGGAGCGCGAAGGTGTCGGTGCGCCCGTGACCTTCTGGGTGGCAAAGGACTCCGGTTCCGAGGAAGCGGTGGCCTACATTATCCAGTCTGGCCTGGGCCTGCCCGACGAGGCTTATTACCGCGAGGAGGCACACGCAGAGACGCTGGCTGCCTACGAGCAGCACGTGGCGCAGATGTTGGGTTTCCTCGACCCGGCCCGCCTCTTTGGTCTAGGCGCGGAGGTGGCTGCAAAGCGCATCGTGGCGCTAGAGACCGAGCTGGCCGCGGGCCATTGGGACGTCGTGTCCACCCGCGATGCCGTGAAGACCTACAACCCAATGGAACTTAGCGAGCTGCCTGCGCTCGTGCGCGCCATCCTCACAGGCAGCGGCCTGTCCGAGAGCCGCGTGGTCAACATGATGCCTTCCTACCTTGAGCACTTCGAGGAGCTCTTCACCGCAGACCGCATGGCGGACTGGCAGCTGTGGGGCACCTGGCACATCCTGCTGTCCCGCGCGCCTTACCTGCCGGAAGAAGTGGGCAAGAAGAGCTTCGAGTTCTACGGCACTCGCCTTTCAGGTGCTACCACTCAGCGTGACCGCTGGAAGCGCGCCGTGGGCCTGGCGGAGTCCCTGGTGGGCCAGGAGATTGGCAAGGTCTTTGTGGACCAGCACTTCCCGCCAGCCTCCAAGGCGGAGATGGACACCTTGGTGGACTACCTCACGGCCGCTTACCGCGAGCGCATCTCGCAGCTGGAGTGGATGACTCCCGCTACCCGCGAGCGTGCCTTGGAGAAGCTCTCCCAGTTCAAGGCCAAGATTGGTTACCCAGACAAGTGGCGTGACTACTCCGATCTGAGCTTCAGCTCTGAGGGCAAGGACCTCGTGGCCAACGTCCGCGCGGGCAACGCGTGGGCGCACGACTTCGAGCTGCGCAAGATTGGCAAGCCAGCGGACCGCGACGAGTGGTTCTCCACCCCGCAGACGGTCAACGCTTTCTACAACCCGGTGGTCAACGACATCACCTTCCCGGCCGCCATCCTGCGCCCGCCTTTCTTTGTCCCTTCCGCTGAGGGCGGCGACGTATCCGAGAACTTCGGCGCAATCGGCGCAGTCATCGGCCACGAGATTGGCCACGGCTTCGATGACCAGGGCTCGCAGTACGACGGCCAGGGCAACCTCAACTCCTGGTGGACCGACGAGGACCGCGCCGCATTTGAGCAGCTCACCGCAAAGCTGGTGGGTCAGTTCGACGGCCGTATCCCGTCCGTGTTGGAAGGCGTTGAGGGCGTGGCAGGCGTCAACGGCAACTTCACTCTGGGTGAGAACATCGGTGACCTGGGTGGACTGGGCATCGCCGTGGTGGCTTACAAGAATTACTGCGCGGACCACGGCCTCGACATCAATGGTCAGGTTGCGTCCTTCGAGGTGGAGGACGCGGAGCCTGCGCTTTACGACGCCGAGTACTCCGGGCTCCAGCGCCTCTTCCTGGCCTGGGCCCGCGTGTGGCGCACGGCCATCCGCCCGGAGATGGCCACGCAGTATTTGGCCATCGACCCACACTCCCCAGCAGAGTTCCGCTGCAACCTCATTGCAGCGAACATTGCGGAGTTCTACGAGGCTTTTGACGTAGACACGGATTCGCCGTTTTACCTGGTCCCGGAAGACCGCGTCACAATCTGGTGATGCGTGCCCATTCTTGGATGACTACCTTCGTCATGGCCGCCATGGTAGCGGTAACCTCGGTCTCATGACTGACAAGCAGGAGAACCCGGAAACCCAAGCCGACCAAGCAGGTCAATCGGACCAAGTTTGGGAGATTGGCGGCCAAGACCGTCAGCTGAGCGAGGAAGAGCAGCTCGACCAGCTCTATTCCTACCTGCAGGTCCACTACCCGTTGCCGGACTTCCGCCCGCCGTGGGCTGGTGGCGGTTCGCCGGATGCGGATCGCTACTGCGCACTGCTGCCGGATCGCATCACGCAGGCTTCCATGATGGTCTTGGGCACCGCAGTGGACCACTCGCTGCCTGGCACCAAGTTCACCGACGGCATCACTCAGCGTGACACTGAGGTCGGCGCCATCTTCGAGCCCACTGCGCCGAATGGCAAGTGGGCAGTCTCCCTCCACTCCGGCGGCTGGTGGCGCGGTGACGGCAACGCGCTGGAGATGCAGTGGCGCCCCGAAGTCGCCGCCGCAGCGCAGTTGTCGGGCACCACCATCATCGACGTGGACTACCCGCTCGCGCCTGAACACACCGTGGCTGACATGGTGGAATCCGTCAACAAGGCCATCGCTTATGCCCGCGAACAAGGTGCGGCTTCCGTGACCGTGTGGGGCTACTCCTCGGGCGGCTCCTTGGCTGCACTCGCGCCCGCCGATGCACTGCTGCTCACGTTCCCCGACTTCGCTGCGCTTTCCAATCTCCCCGATGAGATCCGCGCCGGCTACGAGCTGCCCACCGAGTATCCGCGCACACTCGTCCAGACTGCGGTGCAAGACGAAATCGCCGAGCGAGTCACCATCCCTGGCGCTGAGACCGCCGACTACGTCTCGACCCACCGCATCTCCACCCCAGCAGTGGCCCGCCAGCGAATCATGGACACCGCGGACTTCCTGCGCTCCGTCTAAGCTGCCTGGTTTTAGCGTTTAGCGGTTTGGTCCCATTGGTTGGATCCCCTTGGGGGTAAAGCTACCCAATGGGGCATCCCGCATGGCTTCGTTACTCGTAAAGGGACCATTAGAGGGGGACCCAACCAGGGAAACCAAACTGAATTGAGGTCAGCCTGACCACTGCCGGCAAAAGTTCCCGCGATTCGAAAGGATCACAAGAAAAACTTTATCGGGAACTATTGCTAATAATGTCGCGACTATTCACCCATGAGTATTTCCAATCATGGCGCAATGTCGCGCTTACACAAGACAGCCGGTGTCCTCATAGCGCCGTTCCTCATCGTTGCGGCGCTGAGCGGGTTCTTCTACGCCTTGGCCCCCAGCATCGAGTCGGTGGTGTACAAGAAGGAGATCGTGGCGTCAGGAAGCGCTGAAGCACACAGCCTCGACGAGCAGATCGCAGCAGCCCAGAAGGTGCATCCAGACCTACAAGTCAGCAAGGTCCAAGCTTTTGAAGAGGGTAAAACCACCCGCGTGCTCTTCGCGGATGACGCACTGAAATCATCCAGCTACGCCCACGCAGTGTTCGTGGACCCCGCCACGCTCGAAATCAAGGGGGACCTCGTGCAGTATGGCTCCTCCCGCGCGTTGCCGTTGCGCAGCTGGCTCTCCGAGGGGCACCGCCGCCTCTGGCTTGGCGACGCCGGCCGCATCTACTCCGAGCTCGCCGCCTCATGGCTGGGCGCACTGGCGATCATGGGCATCTACCTGTGGTTCAAGCGGCGTCGGAAAGCGGGCAAGATGCTCACCCTGCACTCCAAGATCGGCGCGTGGCTGCTGCCCGGCTTCGTGTTCCTCACCATCACTGGCCTAACCTGGTCCTTGGTTGCTGGTGAAAACATCTCTACCCTGCGCGAGAAGATGGACTGGATGCAGCCCAAGCCCGCAGCAACCGCCGCCGCGGACCCGCATGCCGAGCATCATCACCATATGGACATGACGGGGGACATGAACGTGATGGGCGCCGCAGATGCGTTGGCGGCCGCGCGTTCGGCAGGGTTGACCGGCATCCTCGACATGACGCCGCCTTCCGCGGAGAAGCCAGCGTGGACCATCACTGAGGCACGCCAAGATTACAAGCTGAGCTACGATGCCATCGCTGTCGACCCGCACACTGGTGAAGTGGTGGACCGCGTGGACTTTAAGGACTGGCCGCTCATGGCCAAGGTGGTCCCATGGCTCATCCAGCTGCACATGGGCACCTTGTTCGGAATCTACAATCAGGTTGCGCTCGCGCTTCTCGCGCTAGGCCTGTTGGCGGTCAGTGTCATGGGCCTGTGGATGTGGTTTAGTCGCCCGAAGCGCGCGCTCCAGCACCTGAAGCTCTCTCCAGCGTTGGTCGTGGGCGCGGTGCTGTATTCCATCATCGCTCCGCTCTTTGGCGCATCCCTGGTGCTGTTCTTCCTCGTGGATTGGGCAGTGCAGCGCGCTAAGAAGGCGAAACAGACCGAGCCACGCGAAACCCAAGAAGGGGAAAGCATCAAGCAACCTGTCTAGAACGATTGCCATAAGGAAAGGAGAGGGAGGACCACCTGGTCCTCCCTCTCTCGTACTCGCTGGGCGCTAATACCCGCTGGGTACTATTACGCGCTGGGTGCTATTTCTCGCTGGGTGCTTTGCACCCAGCCTTATTTCTTCTCAGAGCCCTCCGGGCGAATCTTCATCTCGGATTGCTTCCACAGGCCGGAGCGAGAAATCACCTCGTGGTCGATCTGCGCCTCGGCAGGTGCTTCGCCCTTGGAGTTGGTGCGCAGCTCGTACTTTTCGATTGCGCCCCAGTCGCGAGCCCAATCATTGTTGAGGTAGCTCGGAATCTCGTAGGAGTAGTTGACTGCCTCAGCCGTGGCCATCGCGCCACCGCCCGAGAAGGACTGGAAGTCAGTCAAGGACGTTTGCGCCGCAGCATCCGGCAGGATGCGGTATTCCGGAATCTCCGTCACGCCCGCATAGTGGTCGAACGTGCGCTGGCACGGGAACTGCAGGGCAACAGACCAGTCCAGCAACGCTGGCGTCTCAGAAGAGAATTGCGAGTTGATGGTGGCCAGCTCCGGCACACGCGGTGGCGTGAATGCTAACCAGTCGTCCTCATCAGTGGAGTCGTCCTTAGCCACCAAGCGAACGACGTTAGCGTCTTCCGGCAGGTCAGCCAGCGGGATGCGCAAGTTGCGCCACTTCGGGGTTGCACCGACGTCGGAAAGCTCAGCCTCGCCCGTGTTGGAGACCTTGCCATCCTTGTAAGTGGCGTACTCGAGCTTGAGCTCCATGCCGTCCTGCTCGATGCCGTTGACGTCGTGGTGGTAGGTGTTGCCCGCCGCGGACACCGCGAGGATCGGGGTGTTCTCCGTGGCCTTCGGCAGGTTGTACCACTGGGTGGTTACCGTCGCCGTGGAGCGCTGGCTCTCGTCATACGAGCCCAGCACCGGTACCTTGTTGTAGTCCAGGTTGAACGGCAGGTGGCGGGTCGAGCCGTTGACGCCCTTGGTCTCACGGACGCCGCCGGACTGCTCGTTCGCGGACTTCTCGCTGTTTTGCTCCTCCGTCGCGGCGTCGGCAGAGTCAGCATTTTCCGCCTGGTTCGTGGCGGTGTTCGCAATTGCGCCAACCGACGCCGAGTTCAGGTTCTCCGGCTCGATGGACTCAGGGATGTTGTTCGGGGCGAAGCCGATGGAATCCTCGTCTGGGTCCTCCAACGAATCCTTGAACTCGCCCTTGACCGGGGTGAGGAAGGCGTCGTTGGTGTTGGTCTCGACCAAGGTGGCGTCGGCAAGAGAGCACACGTTGCCCTTCAAGGACGCGAGGTTGCCCTTGCCCACTGAGTAAGCATCTCCCTGTGAGGCATAAGCCTTGGCGAAGGATGCGCACGAAAAGGCCACAATGAGCGCGCAGGCCAGCGCCAGCGGTGCAGACATGATGCCGGCCCAGCGCGATACCTTCGCTGCGGCTTGGGCGGTGAACTCCTCGACGCGGCCTTCTTCCTCGGCCTTGCTCTTGCGGTAGCTGTGGATCATGGCTTGGACCACGCCGACGGCAAGGACCACCAAGCCAATAAACAGCAGCACAGTGTTGGCCTCAATGGCCTTGTACTGCACAGTACGGTCCCACCACGGGATGCCGAAGGAGGAGACGTACCACCATGCATTCCAGCCAGCCATGGAGATGGCGAGCAAGAAGATGACGGAGGCCAGCGCAAAGGTACGCGCACGCGGGGAGCGCATCGCGATCTGCGAGAGAACCACCGAGCCCAGCGCAGCGATGACTCCTGCAACGCCCGCGTAGATGCCGAAGTGGTGCGTCCACTTGGTCGGCGTGAACATCAGGAAGAAGGTGCTCAAAGCCACGATGAGCAGCAGGCGCTGGGTAGGGCCTACCTCGGCGCCGACCACGCGGCGGTTCTTGATGAAGGCGTAGATGATGAGCGCTAAGCAGAAGATCATGGTGAACATCGCGAAGCGGCGGGTCATCGAGCCGTCCACTGACTGCTGGAAGAGCGTGGTGTAGCGGACGTACTCCGAGTACCACGGCAGCGATGGGCCCACCTCAGAGCGCACGCGCGTGGACTCCATGACGGATGCCAAGGTCTGGTCGCCGAATGCCGCGACCATGATGGCCGTGCCGGAAGCGAGGAAAGGCGCAATCATGGCGAGCCAGCCCACGTGCGGGGCGCGCTCGGCCATGAAGGCGAAGAGCTTCGGCAAGGAGATCAAGAAGACACCGACGGCGAACAGGCCCGTGGGGCCCGCACCCAGGGTCAAGGTCGCGGCGATGGTGCCCACGGCTGCTGGCAGTAGGCGGCGGGTGGCAATAGAGCGCTCGAAGGAAGCCCAGGTCACCATCACGCCCAGTGCCACGATGGGCTCCGGGCGGGTGCCGTTGTTGTACGGCAGCCAGAAGGCCAGGAACATAAACGCCGCGGTCCAGTGCGCCACGCGGCGGCCGTTAACTAGGTCGCCGAAGCGCGGCAGAATCTCGCGCGAGAGAATGAACCAGACGATGAATGCGGAGATGAGCGCAGGCAGACGCACGAACATTGACGTGCTGGAAATCTCCGACAAGAAGGCCACGAGGTCGTAATAAGGGGAGCCGAAAGGGGCCTCAGGTACGCCGTACCAGCGGTAGTAGTTAGCCATGTAAGAGGCGTGGCCCGAGACACGACCCATGGTCAGGATGAAGCCGTCGTCAGAGGTGTTTGAGCCAAAGATGTGCCAGAAGGCGAGGATGGCGGCGACGACGCCGTCGAGCGGACGGATCTGCTTCCAGGTTTCCGGCATGAAGGAGAGCTTGCGGCCATCCAGGCGGTCAATTCGCCACAAACAGAACAGGCTCACGATGGTCATCGCGATGCCCAGCCACATGGCGATCTGCTTGATTAGCGAAGGCGAGGAAGTAAAGCGCGAGTTGATGTCCACGTGGATGTTGAGGCCATCGGCCACCAACGCGGAAGCATCGCTCTCTTCGAGCTCGGTATAGACGCCGGTGACCTGCGGGCGAACATCGTCCTCAGTAGTCTTTTTGTGCTTACCCACGGAGACGGTGGTGCCGTCACCAGAGGCGTCGATCTTGAGGACGGCGTCGTCAGGCAGCGCCGCAACTTCCTTCGGGCTCAGGGCAAGTAGGACCTCGTCGAGGGAAACCACGGAAAGACCCTGATCACCCACGCGCACGAACATGCCGCGGTTCGAGGCCTTGGTGGACTCAGGCGGCACGGTTCCGTAGAGCAGATCCTGGCCCTCGCGCAGCTTGTCGACGGCGCTGAGCGGGATGTCCGCTTTAATATCCTCCGGAGCCACGGAGATGAGTGGCGCGTTGATTGACTGCAGCGAGTTGTTCTGCGGCCAGTCGAAGGAAGACTGGGTCTGATTGACCGGCAGCAGCGGAGTAGCCACAAAACAGATAAAGCCAATCAGGCCGGCGATGATAGCGGTTAGCCGGAGCGAACGCGGGGCGTCCGCAAAGGCTAAGCGGGATTTTTCGATATTGGTGAGGCTAACTGACACGGCGATCAGTTTACGGCACGCCTCCTATTTAATGAGAACGCACCGCCACCACAAACGGGCCAACCTGCTCGGTGTCCCAGCCCTTTTTGAATACGTCAGGGTTAAAGAAGACCGCGCGGTAACGCACATTCGGCTGGTTCGGATAGATGTCTTCAGCCAGGTGGATCTTGTAGCCGTCGCCTGGTTCCTCGATGCTGCCGCGGAAGATGACAACATCTGGCCCACGCCAGCGCGCGGAGTCGAGAGACTTGATGAATTGCTGCGGGGTCTGGTTCCAAGAGTCGCGGCCCCAGGCTTCAATCTGCTCATTACGCGAGCTGAATTCACCAAGCGGGTTGGCGTAGTTGCTGGTGAAGGCATTAAAACCGAGGTAAGGATTGTAGGCCATGAAGAGCTTCTCATCGGTCATCACCACGGTCTGGTTCGGTACGTAGCCATGAGAGTCGATGTATTCGCGGATCTTGATGTAGTTCATCGAAGAGTCGCTTGCGAAGCGGTCGGCGCGCTCGCCGTTACCGTCGGTGTCGGTGTAGGCATGATCCAGCGCCGACTCGTTTTTCTCTGGGATCTGCTGGGCGTAGTAGACGCCGCCTAGCGCAACGATGATGGCGAAGGCCGCGGTGATGCGCTTGTTCGTGCTATCGCTGAAGCGCGCCGGGTAAATGTTGGGGATTCCCATGCGGCGGATTTCGGCCAAGCCAAGAATACCTGCGGTGGCAAAGAGGATGACGATGATGCTCTCTAGGCGGAAGCCCAGCAGGGTAGTACCGACAAGCGTAACGACCATGGACAAGACGACCCAGAGGTATGCGCCTATGGTGGCGATGCCCAGCGCGCGAATGGCGGAGTCTTCCAGACGCATCGTCATGTACACCAAGCCAATCAGGCACAGCAGGCCAATGATGCTCAAGGAGAGGAATGGCACCGGGATCTGGGTGCCTTCTTCCGGCAGGTAATGCTGGGCGGTGGATTCCAGAGGTGCCTTAGAGGTCATCGCGGCCATGAGGTATGGGCCCCATGCAATGGCTGCGATGGCCATAGAACCCACACCGATGACCACCAGATGAAGGATAGGGCGCAGCTGACGGTCATAAATGGCGGTGACCACGGCGATGAGGGAAACAATGGTCAGTGCGACCGCACCAGTGAACAACGTGTAGAAACATGCGGAGACGCCCAGGTAAAGCATGATCCCCACCGTGGAGAACCAAGAACCCTTGAACGCGTGGGAAGAAAGAACCGCGACGGCTGGAACGCCCATGGCGATGACGGCGGAATAAGGCTCTTCAGCGTTGACCGTGAGAGTGATCGCTGTGGTGGCCAAAGCGATTGCGGTTGCCACTGGCAAGGAACCAACAAGACGCTGCCAGATCGGAACTAGGATGCAGCCGCATACCGCGAGGGAGACTAGCGCCCACGGTTGGAAGACCTCCCAACCAGGCATGTTGAGCAGGTTGGCCAGGCGGCCACCCAGCCAGAACCAGCCCATTGGGTAAAAGGTGGGAAGCCCCTCGTAGTTCATGTCGGCGTAGCCCATTTGGTCCGTAGAACGCGTGAGGAATTGGGTACGGAAGACCTGGTCTACTTGGACGCCGTCGAGCCACAGCTTGGAGGCAGAAAGCGGCAGGCCGATTGCAGAAAGAACAAGCAGAGCAGGGGAGATATAGCAGGCTGCGTGGGTTAGCCATACGCGCCAGGTGGGGCGGGAGACCTTTTCCTGGTAGGTGTCATAAATCCACCACACGCAGAGGAAGCCCACGACGCCGAGGGTGAGCACGGTACCCACTGTGCTGAGCGCGCGGGTGACCATGGAGGTGCTGAATGCTGGCAAGGAGATGGTCTTGAAAGCATAAAAACCAATAAGTGCGACGACTGCCCCTCCAAGGGCAGACGCCGCTGTGCCCAGCAGCGTCGACTTTCTAGAAAGTTCGTCGACGTTGTAGTCCGTAGTACGGGCAATGTCGGTGCGCACGGGTTGCATTGTTGCTGGGCTAGTCATGCACACTAGTTTCCCATACTCGAGGGAATTGCAGGAATTTAGAAAGGCAGCTTTCGGAAGATGGCCTGCGGGATGAACTTGAACGCCAAAGAAACGTACTCGAACAGCGGGTGGACGTAGATCGACTGGGTGCCGTTGAGGATCGCCTTGACGGTGGCCTTAGCTACATCCGGGACGTCGACAGTCAGCGGAGCCTCGCCGGCTGCAGCGGACATCTTGGTGCGAACCTGGCCCGGACGGACCACGAGCACCTTGGCGCCGGAGCCGCGCAGGGCCTCACCGAGGTTGATGAAGAAGCCGTCCACGCCAGCCTTCGAGGCACCGTAGACAAAGTTGGAGCGGCGTACGCGCATACCTGCCACGGAGGACAGCGCCACGATGGTGCCGTGGCCCTGCTCCTTGAACTTCTGGCCCAGAAGGACGCCCAAGGACACTGGTGCGGTGAAGTTGGTCTGTGCGGAAGCCACGGCCTTGGCCTGGTTCTGCCAGAGTTCTTCCTGGTCACCGAGGGTACCGAAGGCGATGATGGCGATGTCGACGTCGCCGCGCTCCCATGCCTGCTTGACGACGTCCGGGTGGGAATCGAAGTCAGTCGCGTCAAAGTTGATGACCTCAACGTCAGCGCCGCGGGAGGTCAACGTGGCCTTTGCGTCGTCGATGCGCGGGGAATCAGCGCGTGCCGCGAGGGTGACCTTGGCTGGGCCACGGTCGAGGAATTCCTCGACGATGCCGAGGCCGATCTCGGAAGTGCCGCCAAGAAGAAGGATGTGTTGTGCTTGGCCTACTGCATTAAGCATGTGGGTTGTTCCTTAATTTTTCTGCTGGTCTTGAACGAAGGTTGGGAAACTCTTAGTGGAGCTCAAGACGGCGGGACATATCGGATGCGAAGACGCCGGTTGGGTCAATCTCGTTGCGGGTGGCAAGCCAGCCCTCCATGCCTGGGTACATCTTGTGGAAGTTCTCCGCAGAGGTGCGAGACTCCTTGGCCAGGTAGAGGCGGCCGCCGAATTCCATGACGCGCTTGTCCAGATCATCGAGGAAAGCACCGAGCCCCGGCTTGATTGGGAAGTCCACGCAGACGTTCCAACCCGGCATTGGGTAGGACAGCGGAGCCTTGTTGCCCGGGCCGAAGAGCTTGAACACGTTGAGCGCGGAGTAGTGGCCGGAGCGCTGCATGTCGCGGATGATTTCCTTGAAAGGCTCAACTGCCTCGGTCGGAACCACGAACTGGTACTGCAGGAAGCCGTTGGAGCCGTAGCCACGGTTCCACTCGCCGATGAGATCCAGCGGCTGGTAGAACTGCGTCAGGTTCTTGATCTTGTTACGAGCCGGCGCGCCCATGAGGTAGTAAGCCTCGCCGATCGCCATCAGGGAGAGCTTGTTCATGGTGAAGTTCGGGAAGATGTCCGGAACGGTCATCAGCTGCGGCGCGTTGAACTTCAGCGGATCCTTGGCCAGCTTCGGTGCGAGCTCCTCGAGCTGTGCCAGGGTAGCCAGGGAACCACGGGAGATGGTGGAACGGCCCAGCTTTGGCTCAGGGGAGATGACGTCGAACCAAGCAGAGGAGTAGGTGTAGTTGTGCTCCGATCCATCGGAGTGGAACGCAACTGTTTCCTCAAGGTTCTCAGTGCGGTCAGTGTCCGCGATGAAGTAGGCAGTCTCCGTCTTGGTCATGCGGATCTTGGCACGCAGGATGATGCCGGTCAGGCCCATGCCGCCCACGGTGGCCCAGAAGAGGTCTCCGTCTGGATCATCCTTGGAACCGCTAGGTTCCAAGTGGAGGACGCGGCCGTCAGCCACGAGCAGCTCCATGGAAACTACGTGGTTGCCAAAGGAACCAGCGGAGTGGTGGTTCTTGCCGTGGATGTCAGGGCCGATTGCGCCGCCGATGGTGACCTGGCGGGTGCCCGGCAGGACCGGAACCCACAAGCCATACGGCAGGGCCGCCTTCATCAACTGGTCAAGGGTGACGCCGCCGTCGACGTCAACGATTGCGGACTCCGGGTCGATGGAGTGGATCTTGTTGAGCGGCTGCATGTCGATGACCAGACCGCCACTGTTTTGGGCGGGGTCACCGTAGGAACGACCCATGCCGCGGGCGATGACGCCACGGCGGAGGTGCGATGGCTTGTCGGAGTTGTCTTCAGCAACCTGCGCGACGGCCTTCTTGATGACCTCGACGTCCTCGGTTGACAGTACGTGGGCAGTCGTCGGTGCGGTGCGGCCCCAGCCGTGCAGGGACTTTTCGGTGGTATGTAGTTCCATCTCTTACTCTTTACTCGACGTGATATGTCGTACCCAGCCTACCCACCTATCCAGACACGTGACGTTTGTGGCGTTAGTGATATTTGGAACATACTCAGACACAAAACACTTCCGAATATGTGGGTTTTGGCCGTTTAACGTCGCTATTCAGTGTGGAGTTGGCTGCAATGGCACGCCGTCATGAAAATCCCAAAGCCGCCAATGCCATTGGCCACTAGCGTTCGTTAATACAGATCCATGATGTCGCGGATTTCTTCAGGTAACTGCTCTTGTGAGGTGATTTCTGGTCCCTCGTAGCCGCGCAGAATTTCATAAACCCGGCGGCGTGAGGTGGAGTCCAGGATGGGGAGCTCTTCCGCCATCAGGCGAGTCATGAATCCATCGAGCGGAAGATTCGTGTGTTCCGTGGCGAGGAAGTGTCCGTTGCGCTTGTCATCTTCTTGGCGTTCATCCTGCGCCGCACGCTGGGCGGGAGTCAGATGCTCTTTCTTCGATGAGTACATGCGTTTTAGCATAGTTCCGCATAAAGTTATGCCCATGAATCAGCCACATTCGCAGCATGAATCTAACGTCCAAGCTGACACCCGCGTTGATAACTACGCACTTGATGACACTCTCGCCGGCCGCATCACGCAGTCCGCAGCAGCAGGCCTGATGCTCTCTTTCCCGGATTGGATTAAGGACAAAACGGCCCTTAGCATCACCTACGTCTTCTCCTTCATCGGCTTCGGAGCCCTCGTCGCCATCACGAATGCCCAGCGCGAGGATGAAGAACCACAAGCCGAGCAGCCACCAGTCGAGCAGTCACAAGCCGAGCAAAACGATTCTGACCTCAAGCAGTGGGCTGTCTTCGCTGCGGTCATCCTTCTTTTTGTGCTGGGCGGTTTTATTAACGTCAAGGTTTCCCAGGCAGTGGTCAAGCGCCTGCGCAAGCGAGGTCTTTCCAAACCATGGACTGCATGGGGCGCAATTGCTGCTGCTTTCGTATTCCTCGTGAGTGAGCTCGAAGCTCGCGATATCGAAAAGCTCGCTGCGTAGCCTCGCAAGTTTTGCGTATGGTGGGGCCCATGAGCCTCAAGGTCACAGATTTGAGTCAAGCACGCGCCAAGCGTGAAGACTCTCTAGTGACCCTCAAGCGTGAGCCTCTCACCGTCATCTGCCAAGTCTCTAACGTACGGGCAGAAGCAGAAGCACACCGACAGATCGGTTTCTCAGACGCTTTTACCTTCGCGGAGCTCCACCGTGTCCTAGAAGTCAGCTTCGGGCTTCCCGATGAGGATTCACCGTGGCACTTTTATGAGCATCGCGACGCCCGTGGCTGCCGCATTGACCCTGAGCATCAGGTCTCTGAATTCCTCTGGAAAGAGGGAGACCAGGTTGACTACGTGTGGGGCCTGTGGGATTTTAGCCTGGTGGTCGCGGCGATCTACCCACGTGATACTGGCACCCCGGAGGCCCTATGCGTGGGCGGTTCTGGCTCCTTCCTGGTGCCTTTTGATCTCACCGCAATTAATGCTGAGCTAACAGGGCAGGAAACCATCGATGAGGTCCTCAATATCGTGGTTCCGCCAGTGCGCGCGATCATTGAGAGAACTAAACTCTTCGACTTCGTACCCCTGCTCCAGGCCCTTGAACTAGAGCGCCCAGAGAGCCCCGAAAGTACTGACAATGCCGATACTTCCCGCGCCGGTTTGGACTCCTTGCCCCGCGAGGTCACCTCAGAAGGACAGGATGCTTTCTGGTCGATGACGCTTGGTCTTTCCTGCATGGGCGGGCGCGAGCTCACCAATTCTGTGGCTGAGGCAACCATGGAAGCTCTTGGATGGGTAGCGGATGATGGGGCGAGCCTAAGCGGTGAAGAAATCCGCGAATTATGTGCTGCTTCTTTGGAGGAACTGGCTGCCATGGGCGCTTACGGTGCCGACGCTTTGGCGCCTGTGGATCGGCTCGACATTTACCGTGCATTGCTGCGCAGGTAGGCTATTTAGCCGTGATTGATAAAAATCCTAATGCCCATAGTCGTGGCAACATTGACGGCAACGTTGAGGGAAACGTCGGGGGAGACGTTGACACTAACGTCGCCGATGTTGAGGTCCGACGCTCCTCGTTGCAGACGCAGCTTTTTCGCTTTGTCTCCGTGGGCGTGTTCACCGCGGCTATTGATTATGGCCTGACTTTGTTGCTGACCTCGCTGGGTCTGCACAGGTCCGCGGCTAAGGCCATAGGTTGGGTCTTTGGTACCATCGCGGCCTACATCGCGAATGCCCGCTGGACGTTCGGCTCACAGGTCTCCGGCCGCACCGCCGGCGCTGTCGCTGCGCTGTACGCCTCCACCTTCGCTGTGCAGAACTTCCTCTATTGGGTACTCAACGCACCGCTTATCTCCATGGGATTTGAGGGCGCTGTTAAGGACACCATTGCGTTCGTCATCGCGCAGGGTGTGGCCACCGTGACCAACTTTGCCATCCAGCGCATCTTCATTTTTAAGGGTGATTGATGAGTAACGCGGCGGAGCGGCTCTCGCACTCAAATTCCCTGCAAGCCCAAGGCTTCAAGTTCGCAATCACGGGCATGATTGCAGCGGTGATTGATGCTGGTCTGACATGGATTTTCCAGATCGGCTTGGACTTGCTTGGCGACGTCGCCGCCCGCACCGTCGGCTTCATCTTCGGCACCTTGACGGCGTATTTGTTAAATCGCCGTTGGACTTTTAATGCGAAGGCCTCGAAGCGGCGCTTGGCCGCAGTGGTGGCCACTTATGCACTGACCTATGCGGTCAACATCATTCTCTACCGCTGGGCGTTCCCCTTCTTTGACCACGACCTTGAGTGGCCCTCCTCCTGGGCCCTGGTCGTGGCCTTTGTGATCGCGCAGGGTACTGCCACGCTGATTAATTTCTTTGTGCAGCGTTGGGTCATCTTCCGCAGCACGCGGAAGTCCTTTGTGGTGGACAATTAAGCCCAGCAGAGCGCTTAAGGGCGGTGGAAGTCTTCTTTGCGGCCCTTGTTGTGCAGGTTGAGCCACTCGAGGAAGCCCTTGGGATCGCGCCTTTGCACGAGGAAGAACCAGCCAAAACGTGCAAACTCCTGGGGGAGAAGTTTGCGCATGCCGCGCTGCCACAGCAGGTAGCCGCGGTTGCGGTAGGTGAAGTAGCGCTTGAACTCACCGGCGGGGTACTGGGTATGCATCTTGCCGCCCAGGATCGGCTTGAACTCGTCGGAGCCATCTGGGTGCAGGTAGCTGGTAGTCAGCGCGGTGCCGAACTGGAGACCGGAATTTACGAGGCGGCGGTGGTACTCCACCTCGTCGCCGCGGATGAAGAGGCGGTAGTCGGGGACGCCGATGATTTGCATGGCCTCAGCGGAGATGAGTGCGCCGTTGAAGAGGGAGGCGATGCCGGGCAGGAAGTCGCCCTCGAGCTCGCTCATGTAGCGGCGCCACACGAGTCCCTGGCGCAGTGGGAATGCCAGGCGTGCGGGCTCGTTGATGTTGCATACGGCAGGGGAGACCTCGTGCAGGGAGTTGGTTTCAGCGACGCGGTAGAGCTCGGCGAGGACGTTCTTGTCTGCTGGGCGCCCGTCATCGTCGGCGCACCATACAGCGTCGGCACCGAGGGACAGAGCGGTGAGGAAACCGAGGGCGAAGCCGCCTGCACCGCCCAGGTTGGTCTGGGAGGGGATATATACGCCGCGCTCCCCGGCGATGGACTCAACGAGGTCCTTGACGGCGTCTTCGGCACCGTTATCCACAACGATGATCCACTGCACAGGGTGGGTTTGGCGTGCTACCTGCTCCAACGAGGCGCGCAGCAGTTCAACGCGCTGGTGGGTGACAATTACGGCGGCCGTGGAACCGGCAGTGCTCAAGGTGGCAGTCATGCGTTCCATTCTGCCACCCTTGCGGAGGCGTATAGGCTTTGGACATGGAGTTAGAAAAGATGTGGCCGCCTTTTGCGGTGCGCATTCACGCCAGCGATGGCAAGCAGAACATTTCGATGCGTGTCATGCGCGATACAGATATTGCTGCAATTAATGGGGTCACTCCGGAGGAGATCTATGGGGCCGAAATCCCGCAACACGCGTTTGGCTGGCTCTTCGACGGCGATCCTTATGCCTCAGCGCACATGCGGTGGGAGCACCGAGCAAGGATGTCTCCCGCAGAATGGTCTCTCGATTTTGTAGTGTGCATGGACCAGGAAATCATCGGTGTGGTTGACATTCGCGGCAGTGAGTTTGCAGTTCACAAGGAGGTGTCCACGGGTTCCTGGATTTATCATCGCCACCAGGGCAAAGGCTTAGGCACGCTGGTGCGTCATGCAGTAGCGGGATTTTGCTTTGGTGAACTGGGCACACAGGCCCTGAGTACTGGGTGGGTGCAGGGCAATCATGCCTCTGAGAGGGTGTCGATGAAGCTGGGCTATGAGCTTTACGACGCCGGCCTAGCCGCCACCTTGCCCTGTGGCCCAGAAAAGACCGAGCTGCCCATCCGGCGCGCACGCCTTGCTCGGGATAGATACAACAATGCCGGCTACACCGTCACGGTGGACGGAATAACCGGCGCATTGAGGGAGCTGCTCGGGGCGTCGCCAAGCACGGCTTAAGCCTTGCCCGTGCCTTCTTCCTTTTCGAAGCGTTGGCGCAGTTCCTTGACGTATTCGCCTACCTCGGGGCCTTCGTATTCGCTGACTACTTCGGAGACCTCGCCGGCACAGCGGATGGTGCCGTGGTCAATCCACAATGCCGTGTTGCACAGCTGCGCCAGGAAGTCGTTGGAGTGCGAAGCAAAGACCAGGATGCCGGAGCGCTTGACCAGCTCCTGGAGGCGCACACGAGCCTTGGCCATGAAGGCGGCGTCGACAGCGCCGATGCCCTCATCGAGCAGGAGGATCTCTGGCTCGATGGAGGTAACCACGCCGAGCGCCAAGCGTACGCGCATACCGGTGGAGTAGGTGCGCAGCGGCATGGCGAGGTAGTCACCCAGTTCAGAGAACTCGGCGATCTCATCCATCTTGTTTTTCATCTGCTTGATGGTCTGGCCCAAGAACAGGCCGCGGATGATGATGTTGTCGTAGCCGGAGACCTCCGGGTCCATGCCTACGCCTAAGTCGAAGACAGGGGCCACGCGTCCGCGGACGTCGGCGGAGCCGCGGGTGGGCTCGTAGATGCCCGAGAGCAGACGCAGCAGCGTGGACTTGCCTGCGCCATTGTGGCCCACGAGACCTACGCGGTCACCTTCCCGCAGGTGCAGGTTGATGTCCTTGAGGGCCTCAACCACCACCGTGTTGTCGCTGTTCTTGCCAATCGCACCGCCAGCTGAGGAAAGTACAGCCTTCTTTAAGGAGCGGGACTTGGCATCAAAGATGGGAAAGTCCACGCAAGCGTTATAAGTATCGATAGAAACCATTGTTGAAGATCCTTTCGTGCAGCTTGCGCTATACCCAGTAGCTCACGCGGAAGCGCCACTGGCGCATGGCTAAGCCGGCAACGAAGATGCCCACAAGCGTGCAGGCAATGACAATGAGCCAGTGATAGCCGGCGACAGGTTCACCGATCATAGGAGCACGGACGATCTCCATGTAGTGATACAGCGGGTTAATCTCCGCAATGCGTGCACGGCTGGCTACAGCACCGCCCTGATCCTTCAAGGTGTTGGTCATCCACACAATCGGCGTGACGTAGAACAACAGCTGCGTCAGTGCCTCAAGCAGCGGTGCGACGTCGCGGAATCGCGTTGCCACGATGCCGAAGAACATGGCCACCCACACGCCGTTGACCAGCAACAGCGCCAGCGCCGGGATGAACAGGAAGAACTCCCAACCCAAGTGGCGGGGGAAGATGATGATGAGCAGCAACCAAATGATTAGGTTGTGGCCCAAGAAGAGCGTCTGCCGCCAGACCAGGCGATAGACGTGGACTGACAACGGAGCCGGCAGCTGTTTAATCAGTCCCTCATTATCAATGAAGACGGTTGAGCCCTCCTTGATGGCACCCGAGATGAAGTTCCACATAATAAGACCCACGGTGACGTGGGGGAGGAACTCCGCGACGGGGATCTGGAACAGCATTGAGTACAAAAGGCCCAAAGCAGCAGCCATCACACCAGTGGCGATGGTGATCCAGAAGGGGCCGAGAACGGAGCGGCGGTAGCGTTGCTTGATGTCCTGAATACCCAGCATGAACCACAGTTCGCGCTGCTTGGCGCCTTGAATAAGGTCGGCAAAAGCAGTCCGCAGGGTCATGGACTGGGACGCCGGCACCTCGCTTGACTCCGGGGTGGAGGTCATGCGGGCGATGTCGGCGCGCAATTGATTGTTGTCTTGCACGTCAAAACACCCTAGCGTGCATCCAGGCTAAACGGGTATCTACACGCCGCTTGTGCTGGGAAAATGCTTGAGACCAGCGGTTATCCTGTTTTAGGAATCCGGACGGAAACACGTATAGAGTAGGGTGTCGATCGCCCCACAGCGGCCCCTAAAAACGTTGCGTTTGGGAACCAATGAAAGGCACGGAGGAAGGTTATATACATGCCATTAGGCTTGCCATCGAGGTATGACGTTGCCAGCGTGCGAGGTCTTTACACTGGCCTATCGGACGGATGGACCTACCTCAACGCAAACGCTGCGCCCCAGATTTCTGAGCGAGTGGCCGCAGGCGTTGCTCGTTCCTTCCGCATGTCGGCGGCGGTGGCCCCGCACGAAGATTCCACTGGTGCGCACTCCGCGAACCGCACGCCGGGGCAGCTAGAGGGCGCGGGTAATTACGGCGCTGCCCGCATGGCGATCGCGGATCTCGTGGGCTCGAAGGCTGGCCGCGTTGTCTTAGGCCCTTCGCTGCCGGTGCTGTACCAGACGCTGGCGCGTAGCCTGCGCCCCATGCTGCGGCGCAATTCTTCTGTCGTTTTGTCCAAGCTCGATCCGCCTGCGCTCTACACCGCGCTGGCGGAAGTTGATGCGGACGTGCGTTGGGCACAGCCGGACCTCGGCACAGGTGAGCTTCCGGCGTTCCAGTATGCCGAGCTTGTCGACGGCTCCACCCGTCTCGTTTCCTTCTCCGCCGCCCATGAGTTGTTGGGCACTGTGACACCTACTGCTGAGATCCTCGAAGCGATCCGCTCGCGCTCGCGTGCATGGACGCTTGTCGATGTCTCCGCGCTCGCCCCCTATCGACCTCTCGAGTTCGACGAGCTTGGGGCAGACATCCTTGGTATCGATATAGGCCTGCTCGGCGGCCCGCAGATCGCGGCCTTGGTATTCCGCGATGAAGCGATGTTCCGCAGGATTGAATCGTATAGTCCGGCCAAGACTTCACACACTGCTGAAAAACTTGAGACTCCCGTGTCCACTGGCCTGGCCGGCGGCGTTGGGCCCTTGGTGGATCACCTTGCTGCGCTGGCGGGTGGCGAAGCCGGCTCCCGCCGCGTGCGCGTGCATAAGTCGATGGACGCGTTGAGTGATTACTTAAGCGAGCTCACCGCGGATCTATATACGTACCTAGGCACCTTGCCTGCCGTGCACATCCTGGGCGTGACGGGCGAGGCAGCAGCGGGTGCTTCAGATGATAGGCTGCCGCGCCTGACCTTCGCCGTGCAGGGCGTTCCCGCGGAGACTGTGCACCGTCGCCTCATTGACAACGGCTTGGTAACCACGCTGGCTTCCCGCACTCCGCTGCTGACTGAAATGGGTGCCGACGAAATTGGCGGTGCCGTTACCGTGGCACTGGGCCCATTCAACACGCATCATGACGTCGAGCAGCTCACCCGCGTGGTGGCTTCGCTGGCTTAGTGCTGCGGCACCGTCTTGCGGATGCGGGGCCGGTCTACACCTCGAGGACCAATTTGCCCGTGACCTCGCCGGAGTTGAGCGCGCGGTGGGCAGCGGCGGCGTCGGCAAGCGCAAAAGTGCCGTGGAGATGATGTTTGACCGTGCCGTCCTCGAGCCAGGACCAGACGTGCTTGACGGTGTCCGCGACGATGGCGGCCTTGTCCTCAAGTGAGCGCGAACGCAGGGTGGTGCCTTGGAGGGTGAGGCGCTTGGCCAGAAGGATACCCATGTTGAGCTCCTCTTTTGTACCACCCTGGAGGCCGATGGTGACCAAGTGACCGTCGGTGGCTAGTGCCTTGAGGTTCTGCTTGAGGTACTTCGCGCCGATGATGTCGAGAATAACGTCACACTGGTTCTTGAGCTCCTCGGCGAAGTCCTGCTCCTTGTAATTAATGAGGACGTCCGCGCCATAGCTCTTGCAGGTATCGAGCTTCTCCTGTGAGCCCGCAGTAACGGCGACCGTGGCGCCCAGAGCCTTAGCCACCTGGATTGCGAACAGGCCGATGCCGCCCGCGCCGCCGTGGATGAGGATGGTCTGGCCTTCGCACAGCCCTGCCTCCATGGCAAGGTTGGACCACACGGTGCACGCGACCTCGATGACAGATGCGGTGTCGGTGAGTGAGAAGCCTTTGGGAATCGGAAGGAGCTGGCCGACGGGAACCGCAACGTACTCGGCGTAACCGCCGCCCGCGAGAAGTGCTCCAATCTGGGTGCCTTCGGTCCACTCGGTGCCGTTGGCATCGACGATTTCACCGGCGACCTCAAGGCCGATCGTCTCCGATGCGCCAGGTGGCGGCGGGTAGTGGCCGCGGGCCTGCAGCAGGTCTGCTCGGTTAACGCCGGCAGCGTGGACTTTGACGAGCACCTCCCCGGGATAGAGCAGTGGCTTTTCGACGACGCCTAGCTCCAGCGCGCCCGGATCCTCAGGGTTGGTTTGCACGATAGCTTTCATGTTCACCGAGCTTAACGAAAAGTAGACCGTGCGTGGGTGGAGAACTGGGTGGGGGAATGTGAACTCGCTTGGTGGGTTTAGTAGGCTAAGTGAGTCGCAAGACAAGGAGACGTGGCAGAGCGGCCGAATGCACTGGTCTTGAAAACCAGCGTGGGTCAAACCACCGCGGGTTCAAATCCCGCCGTCTCCGCCGTGTGAAGTCTCGAGACATCGTTCCTGTGGATGGTGTCTCGAGACTTTTTCGCGCTTCGCATCGCCACGCGTGGTTTCATGTACCGCTATATGTAAATAGCGGCCAGAAACCTGGTGATTCAGGCACGCTAAATACACACAGAGGTACATACGCCGTGGATTGTCTTCGGTTTCCTTAATATGGGCTGCCTACGCGGTATTCTGCTCGAGCCAGGCATTGATGCCGCCGCGCAGGGAGAAGGCCTGCGTGTAGCCGCGCTCGCGCAGGGCCGCGACTGCCTGGGCGGAGCGGATGCCGCCGGCGCAGTAGATGATGGCAGGCTCGTAATGGCCGAGCTGCGGGTTCTCACCCGCCAGGATGCGGTCCAAAAGGAAGTGCTCGGAGCCGGGAATGGAGTGCTCCGCGCGCTCTTTAGCGGTGCGCACATCGATGATGCGGTAACCGGAAGGGATCTCCCGGACCTCGGGGGCGTCGGCAGGCTGCGAAGGCACCGCGCCGCTGGATACGACGGGGATGTACTCCCACGTGCCGGAAAGCGCATCGTAGTAGCCGATCTTGCCCATGAGCAGGGAACCCGTGCCCGTGAGGTACTTGAGTGCCTCCAATGCCATGGCAGAACCCACCGTGCCCACGACTGGGCCCAGCACGCCGGCTTGGGAGCACGACGGCACAGAGCCGGGTGCCGGGGCAGTGGGAAAGATGTCCTCGTAGACCGGACCGTGCCCAGACCAGAAGACGGAAAGCTGCGCATCGAATCCCAAAATCGAGGCCCAGACGTGCGGGATGCCCAGCTCGTGGCAGGCCCACGAGCACAGGTAGCGGGCCTCAAAGTTGTCGGTGCCGTCAAGGAGGATGTCGGCCTCAGCTAGTTGTTTCAGGGCCGTCGCCGATTCCAGGCGCGGGTGCTGAATGACCCGCACATCAGGGTTAAGCGCGTGGAGGGTCTCCGCCGCGGAGACGGTCTTCGGGCCACCAATGTCGTCCATACCGTGGATGACTTGGCGCTGCAGGTTGGAAAGGGAGACCACGTCGTCGTCGAAAAGCAGGATGCGCCCCACGCCTGCGCCCGCGAGGTAGAGCAGGGCAGGCGAGCCAAGCCCGCCGGCACCAATCACCGCAACGGTGGAACGGGCCAGCTTGGCCTGGCCTTCTTCACCCCACAGTGCTTCCTGGCGCGCGTAACGAATGCTCATTCCAGCCCCACCCAATTGCTAAAACCGTCCGCGTGGCGCTGTTCCTTCCAGATGGGAACCTCCGCTTTCACGCGGTCGGCGCATTCCGCAGCAGCAGCGAATGCGTCGTGGCGGTGTGCCGCGGCGGCGATGACCACGAAGGCGGCGTCGCCAACGTGCAGGTCACCCGTGCGATGCGCACACCACAAACGGGCCTTGGGGTGCGCGGCGATGACCTCATCTGCCACGCGCGCGATCTCCGCATCGGCCGAAGGATGTGCCGTATACGTAAGCAGCTCCACGCCGCCGCGGCCGCCGTCGTGATTGCGCACGATTCCCTCGAAAGTAACCACCGCACCCATCGCGGCGGTGGCCACCTCTGGGTATTCGATCGGTTCCGCGGTCATGAAAGCCCCGAGAACCTTTCCGGTATCGGCGCTGACATACGAAGGATCAGTGCTCATGCTTTCCTTCCAACTGGTCGATGATGTGCGGCAACAAGGGCTTCAACACCTTGCAGCCATCCTTCACGCCGCCCGTTGAGCCAGGCAAAGCCATGGCAAAGGTACGGGCGTTGACGCCAGCGACTGTACGCGAGAGCGCAGCAGTGGGCACGCTTGCCGACGCCGCGTAAAACGCGTGCGCAATCCCTGGCAGCTCCTTGGTTAGGTGCGCGGAGACGGCCTCGACAGTGGCGTCGTCAGGCGAAATGCCCGTGCCGCCGGAAGTAAGAATCACCGAGGGGCCCTCCGCGAAGACCGTGTTCAAGGCTTCGTCGATCTCCGCATCGGGGACGATGAGTGCGTTGGGCGTATCGAAACCCATGCGGCGCAGGAATTCCACCGCGATGGGGCCGGAACGGTCCTCGTAGATGCCCGCGGCTGCGCGGGTGGAGGCCACAATTACTACTGCGCGGCGGGCCATTAGAACGGGATTACCTCGACGACGTCGCCTGGCTGCAACTGCGCGCCAGCCGGGATACGGATGAGGGCGTTGGCGCTCATGGCCTGGGACAACAGGTGCGACCCGGTGCCACTGAAGAGCTCCGCGGTGGCGATGCCATTCTCGTAGTCCACGATGCCGCGGCGGAACTGATCGCGGCCCTCCAAGCCGGTGACAGGAACGGTGACCTGCGCGGTGTGTGCCGCGCGGGAGCGACCCAACGCCGGGCCGAGGTAGACGCGGAAGCTGACCAACGTGGACACGGGGTTGCCGGGCAGGCAAATGACGGGGACGTCGCCAAGCTTGGCCAATCCCTGCGGGCCGCCGGGCTGCTGAGCCACGTGACCGAACCAGCCATCCTCCTCGAAGACCTGGCGCACCACCTCGAACTTGCCGTGGGACACACCGCCAGAGGTGACGATGGCATCGGGCTGGTAGACGCGAACCACGCCTTCGAGATCGGAGCGGAGGATTCCTGGGTCGTCGTTGGTGCGGATAAAGGCCACAACCTCGATGCCGTACTCGCGGCACAACGCGGCGATCATCGGGGCGTTTGCGTCCGGGATGCTGGCCGCGCCCTGGCCGCCGATTTCCGCGCCGCCGGTGCACACGACGATGCGGGCAGGCGCGTAGACCTCGACCTCGGTGATGCCCTGGGAGGCCAGCGTGCCGATGGCGGCCGGGGTCAGGCGGGTGCCTTCCTCGACGAGGACCTTGCCCGCGGCGATGTCGGAACCTGCAAGGCGAATGAACTGGCCCTCAGGGGCTGCGGGGATGGTCACGGTTTCGCCCTCGCGCGGGAACTGCGGCGGCTCGCACTGCTCGACGGGCACGATGGTGACGGTTCCCTCGGGTACCTTCGCGCCGGTCATGATGGGTGTTGCGATGCCATCGCGGGCGGAACCTGGCACAGCACCGGCTGCCACGGTGGCGCCGACGGTGAAGGTGCCGCCGGTGGTGGAGGTAATGGCGTAGCCATCCATCTGCGAGTTGTCGAAGCGCGGCATGTCATAAGCTGCGGTGATGGTGCGGGCGAGGATGAGACCGTCAACTTCCAGCAGGGAGCGGGTCACCACCGTCGGTGTAGGTAGTGCTCCACGGATAGCTGCTAGGTGTTCTTCGTAACTGCGCATGCTGGCGTGCCTCTCCTTATGTGTCTGGTTAACCTCTCCAATTTTAACGGCACTTTTGATGCAAAAACTGGCATAGTGGCAGACATGGTTGAAATTCACTATTTCGCTGCCGCACGCGCTGCGGCCGGCGTGAGCCATGAGCTTGTCGACGCCCCCGCGACTCTCGGCGAGCTCCTCAACGAACTGGCCACCACGCACACCGGGACCACCGAAGCTGGAATGGGCCTGGGCGAGGTCCTCGAGCGCTGTACCTTCCTGGTCGATGGCAAAAACGCCGAGCGCGCCGCCACCCTAGAGGGCGCGACGCGCGTCGATGTGTTGCCGCCGTTTGCTGGCGGCTAGAGCTTAAAGGCCTGCTTCGTTTTAGAAGGCAGCCTCCCAGGCCTTCAGCAGAACCTCGGTCTCCTCGGCGGTGGTGATGGAGATGCGGATGCCCTCCGGGAACGCGCGCACGAGGACACCCTGCTCTGCGAGCTTGGCCGCGACCTCCTGCGGGGTGCCCAGCTGCTCGATGTTTGAAGCAGGGAACCAGATGTGGTTCGCCTCAGAAGCTGGGACGCCGAACTCGGCGAAGCGCTCGGTGAGGCGGTCGCGCTCGCGCACTGCCTCGTCGGTGCGCTCCTGCAGCGAATCCTGCGCTGCCAGGGAGTACACGGCACCAGCCTGAGCCACGGCGTTCACGGAGAACGGGATGGCTACCTTGTTGAGGGCCTCGATGATCTCCTGGGAGCCGAAGGCGTAGCCCACGCGCACACCTGCCAGGCCATAAGCCTTGGAGAACGTGCGCAGGCCGACGACGTTGGCGTGCGTCTTGATGTATTCGGTGGCCAGCGGCACGGAGTCGTTGCGGTTGTACTCGATGTAGGCCTCGTCGAGGGCCACGATGATGTCTTCCGGCACTGCGGCGAGGAACTCGTCGAATTCCTCCTTGGTGATGATGGAACCCGTGGGGTTGTTCGGGTTGCACACGAAGATGACCTTGGTCTTGTCCGTGACTGCCTGCGCCATGGCGGGCAGGTCCACGCGGTGCTCAGCGTTGAGCGGAACCGCCACCGGAGTAGCGCCCACTACCTGCGCAAAGATCGGGTAGGCCTCGAAGGAACGCCATGGGAAGACCACCTCATCGCCAGGCAGGCACGTAATCTGCACCAGCTGCTGGCAGATAGCCGAGGAGCCGGTGCCCACAGCAACCTGCTCCAAGGTCACGCCGAGGTGCTCAGCAAGGGCGCTGCGCAGCTCGATGGCGCCCATGTCTGGGTAACGGTTGGCGTCGGCAGCTGCGGCTTCCATGGCCTTGAGGGCCTCGGGGAGTGGCGGCTGAGTGGCCTCGTTGGAGGAGAGCTTTAGTGCGGTTTCGTTGCGTGCACCCGGAACATAGACGGGCAGCGAAGAAAGGTCTGGGCGAATCATGGGTACTACCTTAAGCGTTGCGCGGGCCGCGGGGGCCGAAATCGAAGTCTGCGGTTAGCGGGCCGAAAGCCTGCAGGCCCTTCGGCGCATCGAATGGATCGAGGTGCACCTCGAGGAATGCCCCGCGTTCTGGGTGAGCGGCGATGTCTTCCAGAGCGTCCTTGAGTTCCCCCTCGGTCTTGGCGGAGTAGGACTCCATGGTGGTGTCCGCCTTGAAGACCTTCGGCAGTTCGTTGTAGTTCCAGTTCTGGATCTCGTTGTACTCCTGCTCCATGCCGAGGATGAAGCGCTCAATGGTGTAGCCATCGTTGTTGACCAGAACGATGATGGGCTTGAGCTCCTGGCGCAGGATGGTGGACAGCTCTTGGGCGGTCAGCTGGAAGGAACCGTCACCGATGAAGAGCACGTGGCGGCGCTCTGGGTTGGCCAGCTGGGAGCCGAGTACTGCCGGTAGGGTAAAGCCGATGGAGCCCCAGATGGTGGAGTTGATGTACTGCACGCCTTCAGGCATGCGTTGCGGGCCCAGGCCAATGTTGGAGGTGCCCGCTTCAGCGATAACAACGTCGTCTTCCTGGATGAATCCCAGCATCTGCTGCCAGATGCGAGCCTGCGTCAGGGCGGCGTCGGCTTCCACCTCGAAGGTCTCCGGAACGAACTTCTCGCCGCCGATCGGCTTCTTGGCAAGGATGCGCTCGAGCAGGACGTCGAGAAGCTCCAGCGTGTTAATTCCTACGAAGTACTCGCCGTCAGCGTTGAGGTGCTGATCGCCGAAGTTGAACACGTGCGCGTTGTCGAGATCGTGGGTGAAGGAACCGGAGTTGACCTCGATGAAGCGAGGGTTGGTGGTGACCAGGAAGTCGGAGTTCTCAATGCGCTCCTGCACGCCCGGGGCAGAAGCCGCGCCGTTGTAGGTGCCGATGAACAGCGGGTCGCGCTCGGAGAGGATGGCCTTGCCGGAGGAAAGCTGCGAGTAGGGCAGCTGGGCCTTGTCGATGATGGCGCGAAACTTGTCGGCGAAGCCGTGGCGGTTAGTGTCCTGATCGATGAGGATGATCGGGTCCTTAGCAGCAGCGAGGCGCTCCAGCACGCGATCGGCCGCAGCCTCGAGGCGCTCTTTGTCGGAGGAAGCCAGCTCGGTGGAGAAAGGCGTATCCGGGACCTCGATGGTCAAGTGGGTGATGTCGGAAGGGATCTGGATGTGCACTGGGCGCTTCTCACGCAGGCAGGTGTGCAGGGCCCGGTCGAATTCCTCGACCACGTTCATCGGGGAAACGCGGGTGGCTACCTCGGTAAACGGTGCGATGGCATCGAGCATGTTGGCAAAGTCGCCGTCGGCAAGCGTGTGGTGCAGGTTCCAGCGGAACTCGGTGGCGTACTGCGGCGGAGCGCCGGCGATGGAAACGAGTGGGACGTGCTCTGCGCGAGCACCTGCGATGCCGTTTAGCGCGGAGAGCTCGCCCACGCCGTAGGTGGTGAGCAGACAGCCGACGCCGCGCTGGCGGGCGTAACCATCAGCGGCGTAGGCCGCATTGAGCTCGTTGCAGGCGCCAACGAAGCGGATGCCCTCGGCCTCGTCGATCTGCTCGAGGAAGCTCAAGTTGAAGTCGCCGGGAACTCCGATGATCTCGGAGATGCCGATGGCCTTGAGGCGGTCGAGGATAAATTCGCCGACGGTGGTCTGCATTGCGAGCCCTTTCTTTTGTTAGCGATAAAACGTGCTTTTCCGATTATCGTAGGTCACATTTTTGTTGTCATTAGTCAACATAGAGAAATATCTTTGACATATGTCGAAACCGACGGTGCCGAACCTGGCACGGATTCAAGAGCTAGCCGATGACATCGCGCGGCAGTTGCAATGCTCGGTGGAGGTAACCACTCCCTCTATCAACGTGATTGCGGCAAGCGCGCAGTTGGGCGCCGTGGATAGTCACCGCGTGGCTTCGATTCTGGAGCGCACCCCGCCGCCGGAGCCGATCCCGTGGATGCTCAGTTATGGCATTCAGGAATCTTCTGCCCCGGTGCGCCTGCCGGCGAATGCGGAATATGACATGCTCCCGCGCGTGGTTATTCCGTTGCGCCACGGCCCTGAACTGGTAGGGCACGTGTGGATCATTGATGAGCACGCGCTTTCCGACGCCGCTCTTGCCACCGTTTCTCCGCAACTGAGCACGCTGACCAAGTTGGTAGACGAGCGCGATGCTTATCTGGCCACTCGTGCGCAGCAGCTTGGTGATTTAGCCCGTGACATCGTTGCGGGTGATGAAAGTGCGCTGGCCATAGCCCGCGAGCGCGACCTTTTGCCGCGTGATGGGGAAGTGCTCATTCATCGTATCGACGTAGACGGTGACTTGGTCCAGCTGTCGATGGAGCTCGCCCGTCCGCTGCGGCGGCGTCCGTTTCTAGCCCTGGACTTGCACGATTCGCTCATCATCGTGGAATCCCCGCGCGACGAGCAAGACACGAAAACGTTGATTGAGGAGGTTGCTTCCGCGGCCCTTACGGCGGGAACGCAGATTGGTGCGCGGGGCAGTGCGCCCACTGCGCGTCGGGCTCGTTTCATGGCCGACGTTGCGCGGCTGACCGGGCAACCTGCGATGGACTGGGCTGTGGCTGGCGCCTGGCGCGCGCTGTTGGGATGGGATCTGAGTCCGGCTACCGTGCGCGCGCTGAGCCCCGATGCCGCGCTGCTTTTAGACGCCAAGCGCAATAGCTACTGGGAAAGTCTGCTTTGCTATTTCGAGCATTCTCGCAACGTCAATGACACAGCCGCCGCGCTCTATATTCACCGTGCTACTTTGCATTATCGCCTAGACCGCGTCCGTGAGATTCTGGGCTCGGCTGCCCTCGAAGATGGCTGGCGCTGTGCCGCTTTGTATATGGCATTGAAGCTGCATGCGGCGCTTAATCGTCGTTATAACTTAAGCAGTTAGACGGTAGTGAGGGGGCTGTTTGGCACGCGTGGAGGGGCTCGGGTAAAGTAAGCGAAGATTCATCGCGAATCGCTGGAGACGTGCCAGAGCGGCCGAATGGGGCTCCCTGCTAAGGAGTTGACTTGCTTGCGCAGGTCCGGAGGTTCAAATCCTCTCGTCTCCGCCACTTGAGAAGTCTCGAGACATCGTTTACGCGCTGTCTCGAGACTTTTTGCTTAAGTCCCCATTGTGGGGCTGTGCGGTTATTGCCGCCGCTGAGCCTGGAGCTCGATAACGCTGATTCTTTGTCGTTGTTGCTCTCTGCATGGGAATCGGATAGGGGAAGGTAGTCAACCAGGCGGGTTAGCGCGTGCGGCGATACGGCTGTGCCACCGTTTCTTAGAGGCGTCCTTGTGCTGCACCGTGGTTGCCGCTAGGTGGTGAGGTCTAGACGGTGAGGAGTAGATGGTGAGGTCACCCAACAATAATCACAGCGCTTAACACGAACCGCAGTGGTTACGGGGTGACCTCACCATTTGTGGCCGCAGTAAAAGGCGAACCCCGCCCCACCAGTGATGAGCTGGCAGGACGGGGTGCGGCTTCGGAAGAGCGGGCTCGAGTACTTACATCGCCGGGGAGAGGCCCGCGTCGTCCTGGCCGCTGATGCGGTAGAGGTGCTCGTTGACGAACTCGCCCACGCCCCAGCGCTCGAGCTCGCGGCCGTAGCCGGAGCGGTTAATGCCGCCGAACGGGAGGCCGGCAGCGGTGACGGAAGCCTCGTTGACGAAGGTCATGCCGTCGTTAAGCTGCTGCGCCACCTCGAAGGCTTTGTCGAGGTCGGAACCCCACACGGAGCTGGAGAGGCCATAGTCAGAGTTGTTGGCAATTGCGATGGCCTCGTCGATGTCCTTTGCCTTGTAGATGACTGCGACTGGGCCGAAGATCTCGTTGCAGGCGATCTCGGCGGAAGGATCGACGTCGCTAAGCAGCGTTGGCTCCATGTAGGCGCCGTCGCGGTCTACCTTCTTGCCACCCACACGGACGGTGGCGGTGCCATCGGCAACAGCCTTGTCGAGGCGCTCGATGATTTCGTCGCGGGCACCGATGGAGGACAGTGGGCCGATGTCGGCATTCTCGTCGTCGTATGGGCCGACCTTGAGGTTGCCGATCTTCTCCACAAGGTAGTCGAGGGTGCGATCGTAGAAATCTTCCAACACAATCAGGCGCTTTGGGGCGTTGCAGGCCTGGCCGGTGTTGTACATGCGGATTGGTACGAACTGATCGAGGGTCCACTCGAGCTTCTTGTCATCGATGATGATGAATGGGTCGTTGCCGCCGAGCTCCAGCACGGACTTCTTGTAGTTCTCACCCGCGGTCTTTGCCACCGCAGCGCCGGCTGCTTCAGAGCCGGTGAGGGAAACGCCCTTGATGCGCTTGTCCGCCACGAAGGCATCCATCTGGGAGCCGGAAGCGTAGATGTTGATGAAAGCGTCCTTCGGCAGACCCGCCTCTTCCAGGAGATCCTGGCAGGCCTGGGAAGACAGCGGGCAGATGGAAGCGTGCTTGAGCACGATGGTGTTACCCAGCAAAAGGTTCGGCGCCGCGAAGCGGGCAACCTGGTAGTACGGGAAGTTCCATGGCATAACGCCCAGCAGCGGGCCGAGCGGCTCCTTTCGAACAACAGTCTTTTGCGCGCCCTGGGCCGCCAAGTACTCGGGCGCGAGCAGCTCGTGGGCGTGCTCGGCGTACCAGCGGTAGATGTCAGCGACGATTTGAATCTCGCCCTTTGCCCAGCGTGTGAGCTTACCCATCTCACGGCCGATGTGCTCGGCTAGCTTGTCTGCGTTTTCTTCATAGAGTTCCGCAGTGCGGAAGAGGATGGCTGCACGCTCCTCGATTGAGGTGCGGGACCAGCTCTTGAAGGCTTCCGTGGAGCGGTCCAGGATCGCGTCACGGTTAGAGTCATTGATGCGGTCGAAGGTCTCCTCGGAGACGCCGGTGTTTGGGTTCTCAAGTGCAAAAGTACTCATGTCCCCTGTGTACCCGCGGCGTGCCGAGCCTTCAAGAAAAATTATTCATTTATAAAAGTGGTGAATCGCCCGAACAGGTCTACTATCCCTATTTGTGAAACGTAGTTCTTCGCAGAACCGAAGCCGCATCTTTGGACCTGCACGCGTGACAGCTTTGGGCTTTTTACTGCTTATCTTGCTCGGCACGTTCCTTCTTATGCTGCCGATTTCCACGGCCGGCCCGCAGTGGACTCCGCCGCTGCATGCGCTGTTCACGGCGACGTCGGCGGTGTCCCTGACTGGGCTTATCGTTCAAGACACCGGCACATACTGGACCTCCTTTGGGCAGGTTGTCATCATCACGCTGATTCAACTTGGTGGCTTGGGAATCATGTCCCTGGCCTCCTTGTCCGGCATGCTGCTGACGGGGCGTATCAGCCTGAAGGCGCGGCGCTCCACGGCAGCGGAGGGCCGCCCCGTTGACGGAGGTATTCGTCGCACGCTGCGTTTTACGTTTTTGGCCACCTTCGTGTGTGAGGCCGTGGTTGCCATCGTCGTTGGAATGAGGCTTCACCTAGAGCACGGAGTGTCAGGCCCACGTGCGGTGTGGGAGGGTATCTTCCATGCGATCTCGGCCTTCAACAACGCTGGCTTCAGTACCTATTCGGACAACATGATCGGGTTCAGCACCGATGCCTGGATCCTTTTGCCCTTGGCCTTCGCCCTGATAACCGGTGGCTTGGGCTACCCGATGTTGGCGGAAATCGCACGCCGCATCCGCGGCCGGGTGCGGTTGTCAGTGCGGGGTGACGCCCCGCGTGTGCACCACATGTCTATCACTGCCCGAATGACATTCGTGGCCACGGCCATGTTGCTCCTCGGCGGTATGGCGTTCTTCCTCGTTGCTGAGTGGAACGGCGTGCTCAAAGACATGAGCCTGGGAACCAAGCTACTCAACGGCTTCTTCATGAGCGCCTCACCGCGTACTGCGGGCTTCAACGCCATCGACTACGCGGACGCGCACACCATTACGCTCATGTTTTCCGATATCTTGATGTTCATCGGCGGCGGCTCCGCGGGTACCGCGGGCGGCGTGAAGGTGACCACCGCCTGCGTGCTCGCTGCGGGAATGGCGGCAGAGTTTCTGGGCCGCGAGGACACCACCATCGGCAAGAGACGGCTGCCGCACGCAGTGACCCGCCAAGCGCTAGCGCTGACCATCGCGGGCGTGGGCGTCGTCATGTTCGGCGTGGCCAGCTTGGTGGTGCTCAACCCGCAGTTCTCCACGGACCAAATCACATTCGAGGTGCTCTCGGCGTTCGCAACCGTGGGTCTTTCCACCGGAATCACGGCCAACCTCACCGCGCCCTCGCAGATTATTCTGTGTTGCATCATGTACTTGGGACGCGTCGGCCCCACCACGCTGGTGGCCTCCCTGGCCGCCCGCACCATCACTCGTCACTACCGCTACCCAGTAGAAAGGCCGTTCATTGGCTAACATTTTTGACGCTTTGCGTCGCGAAAAGCAGTCCATCGACATTCCTGCTGTGGTGGTCATCGGCTTGGGACGCTTTGGTTTCTCCCTCGCCTGTGAGCTCATGGATCACGGCGTGGAGGTCCTGGGAATCGATACCTCAGAAAAGTTCGTACGCGACTACTCGCCGATTCTCACCGAGGTTGTCCAAGCTGACACAACCGACGCCGAGGTTCTCCGCCAGCTGGGTGTAGCCGAGGTCGAGCGCGTGGTCTTGGCCATCGGCTCCCACTTGGAGGATTCCATTCTGACAGCCTCCAACCTGGTTGAGCTGGGCATCAAGGACATCTGGGCCAAAGCAGACTCCGACGCCCACGCGCGCATCCTGCAGCAGCTCGGCGTGCATCACGTCATCCGCCCTGAGCGCGATACCGGACGCCGTATCGCCCACCTGCTGGGCGGCAAGTTCGAGGACTTTGCGGAGATCGCCAACGGCTACGGCGTCACTAAGCTCACGGCCCCCTCCGACGTGGTACGAACCCCGCTCGACCCGCAAGCCATCTGGAAGAAGCACCACGTCCAGCTGGTGTCCGTGCGCCGCGATCAGGGTGCCTGGATGCCGATTGAGAAAGGCTTAGAACTCTCGCCCACGGACCTCATCGTCATCGCCGGAAGCCCCGCAGCCTTAGAGAAGTTCTCCGAGGCTAAGTAGCTTCCAGCCGGTTAATCGCCCGCCTGGCGGTATTCCCGCCATCCAAAAGGTATTCGTACCAGTAATAGGGCCCCTAATTAAACGTCAAAGTCTGTGCCCCACGTAGTCAGTTGCGTCCTAGCGAGTAACCGTTCAGCGATTAAGCTTGTCGGGGCCATCGGAAGGCCGACTAAACGAAGGAAGTCAATGGAAGCTGAAGCACTCCACACAGCTGCCGATCACGCCGCACTCGCGCTTGCCGACGCCGAATCCTATCGCTTCGTCGAGGGCTGGCACGCATGGCGGGTGGGTGGCAAGTGGTTCATGTTGGCCAGCGAATACAAAGGCCAGCGCGTGCTCATTCTTAAGGCGCCGCCGGAGGACGTCGCCGCGCTGCAGGAGGGCTACGCCGACATCGGTCCGGCCTATCACATGAACAAAAAGCACTGGTACACGGTATTTCCTGGCCCTTCCATTACGGAGCAGCTCATCACTGAGCTCGTGCAGGAGTCCTACATGGCAGTGGTCAAAGGCATGCCCAAGGCACAGCGCCCGGCTGGGTGGCAGGAGGCTGTGAAATAACGATGTCCGCACCAGATAAGCGTTTCCCGCGCTCCGTTTACTCGCGCGGCAGCGAACCTGATCCGCGCTTCAGCATGGCCAACGAACGCACCTTCCTGGCCTGGATTCGCACCGCCTTGGCGTTCATCGCGGGTGGCGTGGCGCTGCAGGCTTTCGAATTGCCTATTCACGGGATGCTGACCACCGTCATTTCCGTGCTCATGCTGCTCACCGCCATGGTGTTGCCGGGTGTGGCGTGGGCGCACTGGAGGGCGTCGGAAAGCGCAATGCGTCAAGAAAAGCCCCTGCCCGCGAACCTTGCCATGCCGGTGCTCGTGGGGCTCGTCATCATGGTGGGCGCGCTCATCCTCGCAGGTCAGTTGATGTCTTAGATGTACGACGTCGGATTGCAGCCCGAGCGCACGCGCCTGTCCTGGCAGCGCACGCTGTTGGCTTTCGCGTTGGTGGCGTTGGTGGTGCTGCGCAGTGAAATTCCCTGGTCAAACGCGGAACTGGCGGCCTACGTGGGCGGTGGCCTGGTGTGCGCATGGTTGGGTTGGCGGGTACATCGACGCGCCGCGCTTTACGACGCCGCCCTCGCCTCCCGCACTCCACTTCCCGGCGCCGCGGCTCTCGCTGGCCTTGCCTTGGCCGTGTCTTTGCTCGCGCTCTTGGCCATTGTAGGACTCGGTGGGGGTAGCACCATTTCCTTGCAAAGCTGAACTGTTGCAACGTTGTCTAGTGGACCCGAGGGGGTAGGCTAGTCGATTTTTCATAAACAGTGGGGGTAAATAAAAACGATTTCCTAGTTTTGCGTTGGTCCAAGTTGTATGGTTTTCGCGAACGTGGGTATTTATTTTCCGCTGCGAAACGCCCCGTTGCACACCCCAAGCCGAGGATAAACCAGGGAGAACTGTATGACAACACCGCATACACACGAATCGACAGCACATGTAGAAGGTGAAGACGACCGCGGCGTAAAGCAGAGCGAATGGCGCCGCATGGTGATTGGCCTTTTCCTTGGCGTAGCCCTGGCTGCGCTGGTGTGGTTCCTCTTCCCATCCAATGCAGTGGAGACTGTTCTGCAGTCTTCCGGCGCTGACCCAGAAGAGGAGTACTCTTACGGGGCCATTCGCGCGGTTGCGGCCGTGACCATCCTGATGGGTGTGTGGTGGATGACCGAGGCGATTCCGCTTGCAGCGACCGCTCTGCTCCCGCTCGTTATTTTCCCGCTGGCTGGTGTGGGCACGATTAAAGAGGTCGGTGCGCCTTATGCATCGGCGACCATCTTTCTTTTTATGGGCGGCTTCCTCATCGCGCTGGCTCTGCAGCGCTGGAACCTGCACCGCCGTATGGCGCTGGCCGTGGTGAAGGTTGTGGGCACCTCGCCCAAGCGCCTGATTTTGGGCTTCATGCTGGCCACGGGCTTTTTGTCCATGTGGGTCTCTAATACCGCTACCGCAGTGGTCATGCTGCCGATTGGTACCTCCGTGCTGGCGCTGACTGCTGAGACGGTTGGTGGCATGAAGAACCAGAAGAAGTTCGCAACGGCCCTGATGCTGGGTATTGCTTACTCGGCTTCCATCGGCTCGCTTGGCACGCTCATTGGTACCCCGCCGAACGCCCTGCTGGCTGGCTATATGAAGGAATCTCATGACATCGTGCTGGGCTTCGGCAAGTGGATGATTGTCGGTATGCCGCTGGCTATCATCTTCCTGTTTGTCGCCTGGTTCATGCTGATCACTATCTTCAAGCCGGAGATGGATCGTATTCCTGGTGGTAAGGAGCTCATCGACAAGGAAATCGCGGCTCTCGGTCCGTGGACCATGCCCCAGATTCTCACCGGGATCATCTTCTTGGGTGCTGCGATCTCTTGGGTTGCCGTCCCGTTCCTAGTGGGCGAGGACTCCAACTACGACGACGCCATCGTCGGCATCGCGGCCGGCCTGCTGCTATTTGCTATCCCTGCCGACGCTAAGACCGGCGTGCGCTTGCTGGATTGGAAGACTGCCAACGAGATGCCATGGGACGTGCTGCTTCTCTTCGGCGGTGGCCTGTCCTTGTCGGCGATGTTTAACAACTCCGGTCTCTCCCTGTGGATTGGTGAGATGGCCAAGGGCCTGGGCGGCTTGCCGACCATCCTGCTCATCGCGGCGGTCGCCCTGCTCGTCCTCTTCCTGACGGAGATTACCTCCAACACCGCAACGGCGGCTACCTTCTTGCCGATTATGGGCGGTGTGGCCGTGGGTATTGGCCTGACTACCAACGGGGAAATCAACATCCTGTTGCTGACCATCCCGGTTGCTCTCGCGGCTACCTGCGCGTTCATGCTCCCGGTTGCGACCCCGCCGAACGCGATTGCGTACGGCTCTGGCTACGTCAAGATTGGCGACATGATCAAGGGTGGCGTTGGCCTCAACCTCATTGGCTGTGTGCTCATTACGCTGACGGTCTACCTGCTGGCCGTGCCGGTCTTCGGCTTGGTGCTGTAAACACTGTCTGCTGCGTGCGGGCAAGGCACCTATCCGGTGCCGAACGCCAGGCTAACAATGCGTAAAAACGTATTGTGGCCTGGCGATTTGCTGCTTCTGGGCAACAGCACTATAGTTAATCAACGTTGCAGAGAGCGCTTAACGCTCAACGCCAACGGACTGCGCCCGTAGCTCAACGGATAGAGCATCTGACTACGGATCAGAAGGTTGGGGGTTCGAATCCCTCCGGGCGCACAAAATTTAACCCTAGCTTGCTAAACAGGCTAGGGGTTTCTTCGTTTCACGGTGTGCCTATATTTCTAGGGTCACTTACCGGTTGCTTAGCCCTCGGCTTTCACCCGTGGATGTCACCTAGGATCTGCGTAGTTGCCAACGAGAGCGCTCGTGGAGGCCAAGTGAAGGGCTTTGTTGTCAGTTATGCAGATCCGAGCCGCAGCCAAAGCCCTAGCCGCCGCGAAAGCCACAGACAGCCCGCTTACTGCGGCTCCTGCTGAGAAAAGTCGATGTCTCTCACCCAGTCCGGCTCGGGCGGCGGCTCCAGAGCTCCCTCCCACGGCGCCGGACCCAACGCGCGGTGCCAGCTGCGCACTCCGCGGTAGTAGCGCCTCTCCCAGGCGGGCTGATTAGCAGTACAAATCTGCTCCACGATGTAGTTCAGATGGTATTTCACGCAATGGCCGGTATAGCGCAACGTGCGCCAGCCCCGCAGGACGGCCTCGTTGTTCTTCCAGTGGTCCCTAATCCACGGCGTGAGCGCCGAGTGGAATTGCAGACCGTTTATCTCAATCGCAATCTTGTAGTCCGGCAAGACAATGTCCCACCGATACGCCCCAATGAGATAGTTGCTCTCCACCTTCAGCCCGCGCGCCTTCAAAGCGCGGATGACTAGTATCTCCGCAGAAGAGTCGGTAAACAGTGCAGCTTGCGTAAGTACCTTCTGCGCGTGCGCCGACAGTCGGCGAAACTCCGCTCGGTCCCGCTCGATGGCCTCCCTGCCTTCCTTCGTCGAGTAGAGGGCCTCGCACAGCTCCACCGCCAGGGCGGCGTCGAGCCGCTCGATGGCGAGAAGCGGATTGGACACCCGGATGCCATCGATCATCCGATAGGCGTTTTGCTTAGTGCGGCGCAGTGAGTAGAAAGGCGACGTCGGCAAGCGTGCAGGTCCGCGCAGCTCCAGCGGAGTCGTCAGCTCATGGCCTAAATAGAGCTGTGCCGCGGTGCGACCGGCGGCGATCACAGTAGCTTTGTATTCTTGGACCGCTTGCAGAACCTCCAGCGGCGTCGGAGCTCCCCACACGTAGATACCGCGCGCAATTTTGGTGATGTCCCCACGCCGCAGACGCGTGACAAGTTGGGACCTACTTAGCCCCCGAACAAGTAGTGCATTCATCGTTTCCCCCCGTTGATGCTGCGCTCAGCTTAACAAGAGGTGGGGCCACCGGCTACCGGGGAAAGCTGCATTTTTGCCAACGAAAGCCGCGACACCCCCAAAACTGTAGGCTTCGTTGTCAGTTAGGCCGATCGCACATGCTTTCCGACGCCCCCGTACCCTAGATTCCATGAACCAGAAGCTTGCATCCTGTCTCATCGCCGGCGCCATTCTCGGTGCGGTTCTCTGGCTGGCGTCGGGGATGCTATGGCTTTTGCCCGTCGGAATTGCGCTCGGCCTCTTAGGCCTGCCGATTCTCGCGCTGAGCCGAGACGAGTCACAGTCCCGGAAGCAGCGCGATGACACCTTCCGGGACTAAAAGCGCAGCCTAGAAAATCTCGATGCGCCCGCCCAAGGACTCCGACTGGCGCAGCTGCGCCACCCAGTTCGGGCCGCCCGGGTGTAGGCGCAGTACCGGTCGGGAGGAAATCTTCACCGGCGAGACAGACTCCTTGCGGGCACCCGAGCGCGCCTCAATACGAGTACGGGCGCGGAAGCCGGTCTCAGCCAAGTCTGCGATGGAAGGCTGCTCCGCAGCGAGCGAGTTGCGCGCGGCTTGGAGGAGCTGGAGGGCTTCGTCGAGGGCGTCGACAAGCGCGGGCGCGTTCGTCTCACACATCTGACGCACGAGCTCAGGCGTGGTGCCCGCCACACGCGTGCCGTCCTTGAAGGAGCCCGCGGCCAAGGACTGCGCGAGGATGCCGCCATTGTCGCCCACCACGGCGAGGGTCTCAGCCAGCACGTGTGGCAGGTGAGAAATGCGGGCCACGGCCGCATCGTGGTTGGCCACGCGCACCGGAACGGCCTCTGCGTGAACCATCTGTGTCATGCGCACAACGTCGGAGAAGGTCTCAATCCACTTCTTAGGGATGCGCTCGCCACGGGCTTCGCACTCCGCCGCGTAGTCATAAGTAATTGCCCACGCCGAGCGCTTGAACAGGCCAATTTGGGAGTGGTCCCAGCCGGAGTTCTGGGTACCGGCCATCGGGTGTCCGCCCACGTAACGGCTTTCCATACCACGCTTCAGGAAGAGTTCGCGGACCTCCGTCTTGACCGAAACCACGTCGGTAATGCCGCAGCTCGGCGCATGCTCTTCGATCTGATTCAGCACCGAGTCCACCGCATTCATGGGGGTAGCGATGACGATAAGGGCGTCGTCAGCCTCGGCGCGTGCGAGGATCGCAGGCATGTCATCGGTGACGTCATAGCCCGCTTTGATGGCACTGCGGGCACCGGAAGTCGAGTGATTATAGCCATACACTGCGTGTTTGCTTGCCACGAGGTCACGCAGCAGGGAACCACCAATGAGGCCGAGGCCGATGATGCATACGGGTCGTTGAACGTCTTGAGAACTCACGGTGACAATTCTGGCACAACACGACTAATCTCACGAGGTATGAGCGATGACAACATCTCCTTCGCAGTAACCGTTGCCCGCAATGAGGGGCAATGGGTGGTTCGGGAGTTCGATGACGACTTCGAGGACATCAACACCTCCATAAACGCAGTGCGCGCGCTGCGCTCCGAGGGCGCGGCCTTTGCGCTGCTGTGTGTGGACGATGATTACTTTGTCGTTGTGCGCCCGGTGCCGGGAGATGTGCGCATGCTGATCTCTGACGCCACATATGCCGACGAGGATGATTTCGCCGCCGACTTCCTGGAGCTGCGCGACCTTGACTTCCCCGAAATCGATGACGACGACGAGGATCCAGATCCTTATGGCGACGGTGACTTCGATATTTTTGCTGATCTTGGGCTCAGTGAAGATCAGTTGGGCTACATCATCGACAATGACGAAGATTGGCCCTCCGACATGCTCCTGCGCATCGCGGGCGATTTAGGCTTCGGCGACGAGCTCGAAGAGATCATTGCTTAAATCCCAAGGCTTGGCCCGCGCCGAGGCGCGCATGCGCCGCGCGCTCGAGGTGGCACGCCAGACACCCGCGGGAGACATCCCGGTAGGCGCTGTGCTTTACGACGCCGCCGGCAACGAGCTTTCCACCGGCGTCAACCGCCGGGAGCAGCGCGGCGATCCCACCGCGCATGCGGAAGTGGAGGCGATTCGCGCGGCCGTCGCCAAGCATGGCAATGGCTGGCGCCTAGAAGGCTGCGAAATTGTGGTCACCCTCGAACCGTGCGCGATGTGTGCCGGGGCCATCCAGGGTGCCCGCGTGGCTTCCGTGGTCTTTGGTGCTTTCGAACCGAAGACGGGCGCGTGCGGCTCGCTTGTCGATGTCCTGCGTGCCCCCGGTTCCCTGCACGTGCCCGAAGTGCGCGCCGGGGTGTGCGAGGAAGAATGTGCCGGACTGCTGACCGGCTTCTTCGGCGAGCTGCGCTGAATCTGTGTAGGGTGGGGTCATCGCAAAACAAAGGAGGCTCATCATGGGTGATTTTGAAAACAAGAAGGACGACCTAGTAGGCAAGGCCAAGGAAGCTGCGGGAAACGCAACCGACAACGAGGATCTTGCTAACGAGGGCAAGGCAGACCAGGTTATTTCCCAGGCTAAGGACAAAGTCTCTGACGCTGTCGAGGGCGTAAAGGACAAGGCCAACGAGGTTATTGGCGGCCTGAAGGACAAGTAAATCCGGCGGGATTTTGTGCCGCGCGCTTCAACACGTAACCTAGACCACGGTGGCGTGTCCGAGCGGCCGAAGGTGTTCGCCTCGAAAGCGAATGTTGGGTAACCCCCAACCGCGGGTTCAAATCCCGCCGCCACCGCCATAGCGAAAGCCGTGGGGCAAGTAATTGCTCCACGGCTTTTCGTGTTTTAGCTGCCAGCGGCTGGCCGCTAGACTGGGCGAAGTTAATCAACGAGACAGAAGGTAACTCCTGTGGCAAAACTCTTGTACCGTCTTGGGCGCTGGTCCTTCCTCAACAGGTGGAAAGTGATCATCGCATGGCTTGTGATCTTTGTGGCCGCCGTGGGCGCCACGATTGCCTTGATGAAGCCCATGACTACGGAGTACTCCATCAAGGGCACGCCGGCGATTGACGCTACCCACCGCGCCGCCGAGCTCTTCCCGGAAAGCGGCAACCTGGCCAGCGCGCCTTCTGTGAACCTAGTCTTCCAAGCCCCCGAGGGGCAGAAGCTTTCTGACCCGCAAAACAAGGAAGCGATCCAGCAGGTGGTCGATCAGATCACCAACGAGCTCGGCATCAAGGACCAGCAACGCTGGGGCAACCCGCTCGACGTATCTCCGGCTTTGCAGCAGCAGGTTATCGATCAATTCACCTCGATGGGCCTGCCGGAAGAGACCGCCCGCAAGGATGCGGAAAACCTCGCGATGGTCAACGAGGATGAGACTATCGCCTACACCACCTTCGACTTCGATGCGGAAAGCTCCTACACCGTTGAGCAAGAAGACAAGGACGTCGTCACCGCGGCGATGGAGCTGGGCCGCGAGAAGGGGCTAACGGTCGAGGCCGGTGGCGCGGGCTTTGGCGATGAGATTAAGGTCAACTCCACCTCGGAGATCATCGGCTTGGGCGTGGCCTTCCTCGTCCTCATCTTCACCTTTGGCTCTTTGGTCTCGGCGGGCATGCCGCTCATCTCGGCCGTCGTGGGCGTGGGTCTCGGCGCGCTCGGCGTCATGATTGCCACGCACTGGATTGAGCTCAATAACTTGACCCCGGTCCTGGCCATCATGATTGGCCTGGCCGTGGGCATCGACTATGCGCTGTTTATCATGTCGCGCTACCGCCAGGAGCGCTCGCGGATGGATGGGCCCGAAGCCGCCGGCATGGCGGTGGGCACGGCAGGTTCTTCCGTGGTCTTCGCCGGCGCCACGGTCTTTGTGGCGCTCTTTGCCCTCATCGTGGCCAAGATTGGCTTCCTCACTGCCATGGGCTTGGCCGCCGCGGGCACCGTGTTCATGGCGGTGCTCGTCGCGTTGACCCTGGTGCCGGCGCTGCTTGGCCTGGCTGGCGATAAAGCCTTTGCTGGTCGAATCCCCGGCATCGCCGGCAACCCGAACAAGAAGGGCAAGCACCGTAAGGGCGCCACCATGGGCAACCGCTGGGTGCGCGCAGTGCAGAAGGCCCCGGGCCTGGTCATGGCCGTGGTCGTGTTGGGTCTTGGCGCGCTGAGCGCCCCGGTGCTGAACATGGAGCTCGCGCTGCCGGCAGATACCAGCTCAAATCCGGATACCACCCAGCGCAAGTCCGCGGACCTGCTGGCGGAAGGCTTCGGCGCAGGCGTCAATGGTCCATTCCTGGTCATCGTCAACGGTGAGGAAGCCAACCCAGACGCGCCGGCTCTCCAGCCGCTGATTCAGGGTCAAGAAGGCGAAGACCAACAAAAGAAGGCAACTTTCGCCTCCTTCATGTACGCGACCCAGCAGCTTAACCAGGTAGGCGGCGTGAAGCACGCACAGATCGTTGGCCTCAACTCTGATCAGACCGCGGCACAGATCATGGTTACACCGACCACCGGCCCGACGGATCCCACGACCGTCGGCACGGCGTCGGCACTGCGTGCGGAAAATGAGCGCTTGGGCGAGGTCACTGGCGCAGAAATCGGCATGACTGGCCTGACCGCCGTGCAGCTAGATATCACCGAGCGCCTTGAGGCCGCCATGCTGCCTTATCTGGCCATCGTGGTGGGCCTGGCCATCCTGCTGCTCTTCCTAGTCTTCCGCTCGGTCTTGGTCCCTGTGGTGGCTGGCTTGGGCTTCCTGCTCTCAGTGGGCGCGGCCTTCGGCCTTACGGTTCTGGTGTGGCAGGACGGCCTCTTTGGCCTAGTCCCGGCGCCTGGTCCGCTAATTTCCTTCATGCCTATCTTCTTGATCGGCGTGACCTTCGGCCTGGCCATGGACTATCAGGTCTTCCTGGTTACCCGCATGCGCGAGCATATCTCGCGCCACCCGCAGGGCAGTGGCACCAAGTACAACGCCGTGGACGAGGCCACCATCGCGGGCTTTACCGAAGGCGCGCGCGTGGTCACGGCCGCAGCCATCATCATGATTTCGGTCTTCGTGGCGTTTATTAACCAGCCGCTGCCGTTCATTCAGATCTTCGGTTTCGCCCTTGCCGCAGGCGTGCTTTTCGACGCCTTCTTCGTGCGCATGTCCCTCGTCCCCGCCACGATGTTCCTGCTGGGTCGCGCCACCTGGTGGCTGCCGAAGTGGATGGACAAGGTCATGCCTTCCCTCGACATCGAAGGCACAGCTCTGGAAGAAGAGTGGGAGCGTGAGCATGGCGGCGCATCTGCTGATACGACGCAGCACGTAAACTAGCCCTTATGATCGAGCAACAGCCGCCTTTTCCTGCACCCAAGCTAGAGACTGACCTGAGCTTCGACGTGCGCACGCACCTCGACCAGGCCGGTCCTGGCAAGCATGGTCGCAGCGGCACCATTCACACCCCGCACGGGGATATTCAGACCCCAGCCTTTATTCCCGTGGCCACTAAGGCCACGGTCAAGACCCTGACTCCGGAGCAGATCCGGCAGACGGGCGCGCAGGCTATCTTGTCCAACGCTTATCACCTTTATCTGCAGCCGGGCCACGACATCGTGGATGAGGCTGGCGGCGTCGCGGCCTTTGAAAACTGGCATGGGCCCACCTACACCGATTCCGGTGGATTCCAGGTGATGTCGCTTGGCGTGGGTTTCAAGAAGGTCCTGGCCATGGACACCTCGAACCTCACCGAGAAGGACATCCGCGCGGCCAAGAAGGAGCGCATGGCGCAGGTCGACGAAGACGGCGTGGACTTCAAGTCCGTCATTGACGGCTCGAAGCACCGCTTTACCCCAGAGGTTTCCATGCAGATTCAGCATGGTTTGGGTGCCGACATTATGTTCGCCTTCGACGAGCTGACCACTTTGGTGGATACCCGTACCTACCAGGAGGAATCCGTCGCGCGCACCCATCGCTGGGCACAGCGTTGCTTGGACGAACACCACCGCCTGACCGAGGAGCGTGGCCCGCAAAAGCCACGCCAATCCCTGTGGGGCGTGGTGCAGGGCGCGCAATATGAGGATTTGCGCCGCCAAGCCACCCGCGGTTTGGTGGAGCTTTCCCAGGCTGCCGAGGCAAACGGCAAGCGCGGTTTCGGCGGCTTTGGCATCGGCGGCGCGCTGGAGAAGGAGAACCTGGGCACCATCGTGGGCTGGGTCTGCGACGAGCTTCCTGAGGATAAACCGCGCCACCTGCTGGGCATTTCTGAGCCCGATGACCTGTTCACCGCGATTGAGGCCGGCGCCGATACCTTCGATTGCGTCGCGCCTACCCGCCTGGGGCGTCGCGGTGGCGTGTACACGCTCGATGGCCGCTTGAACTTGAAGGGTGCGCGCTTCAAGCGCGATTTTGCAGGAATCGACGAGGAGTTCGGCGGCTACGTCTCGGAGAACTACTCCCGCGCGTACATCCACCACCTGCTCAAGGCCAACGAATTCCTGGCCGGCACGCTGTGCACCATGCACAACCTGACCTTCATGATCCGCCTGGTGGACAACATCCGCGCCTCCATCGACGGCGGCTACTACGAGGCCTACCGCGACGAGTTCATGGGCCGCTACTACGCCGGCAAGTAAGCTACCTCCCTGCGCCCTCCGCCTTTTCCGCAAATGCGCCCTCCGCCTCTTTTCCGCAAATACCCAGGGCTGGAACTGCAGACCTCCTGTTCGGCTTTTCTCGCGCTTGCCGACGCCGCCCTTTTCACCAGGAAGCTGCAGTTCCAGCCCTGGGTTTCTAGGGCTGGGTTTCTAGGGCTGGGGATTTGTGGGTTAGCTGCTGGGAACGTAGTCTTCGCGGGATTTAACCCACTTGATGACGACGGTGGTTATTGGCAGCATGACCACCTCGATGAGGGTTTTCCACACGAAGCCGACCACTACGTAATTGAGAAAGCCGCTGAATGTAGAAATGCCGATGACTGGTGCGGCGATGATGCAGAACAACACAGTATCGCCGAACTCGCCCACGACGGTTGAGGCCACCAAACGGCCGATGAGCCCGCGTTCACCGGACTTTGCCTTCATACGGGTCAGCGTGAAGGAGTTGAGCAGCTGGCCCACCAAGTAGCCTGCCAAGGAAGCGGCGAGGATTTGCGGTACAAGGCCCAAGGTAGCGGCGAAGGCCTCTTGGCCCTCATAGAAATCCGCCGCTGGCAGCCAAATCGCGATATAGAAGCACACCGCGGCCAGAATCGCCATGACGAATCCGATGTAGACCGCCCGCCGCGTGGACTTGAAGCCATAGCATTCGGACAGGACGTCGCCTGCGATATAAGCCAGTGGGAATAAGAAGAAGGCGCCGTCGGTGATGAGCGGACCGAGCTGGACGCCCTTTGTGGCGTTGATGTTGGAGATGAGGAACGTAACGACGAACACCGTAACCAGCCACGGGTACAGAGTGGACTGTACCGGGATGAATCGGATGCTCTCGCCACTGGAAGTGGTTGCGGTTGCCGATTTTTCTGTCATGGGCAGTTATCTTGCCATGTCGTCTTATGGTCTAAGAAACCAGAAAATGCTCCCACATGTTGGGGGGGAGGTTGGGGAATGATCCTCAAGGTAGATCCAGCGAAAGATTTGCAGTTAAACCTAGCTTTATCAATCTAGCGATGAGGTAGCAGAGGGCAAATCCCAAGGAAGGGGCGAAATGAGGCCTCAAATATGGCATTCTTTTGCTTGCTACACTTGTGCCTATTTTGTTCCCTTTGGTTTCCCTGGCTGCGCTCTTGGTCGGGGGAGCGCTATTTGAGAAAAGGTCATTAATTATGACATTTGGTTCGCCTGGTTCGTCGCCCCAGTTTGGCGGTCCGTACCCCGGAGCGGGCAGCGGGTCCAATACCGGACCCAACAACGCCGGCTCGGGTTTCGGATTCCCGAGTTCCCCTAACTTCGGTTCGCCGAATCAAGCAGGAGGCACCGCGCCGTCGTTTGGCGCAGCTGGCCCCGCACAAGGCAGCCAGGGCTTTGGCGCACCGGGCGGACAGCCCAGCGCCCCGCGCAGTTCGCGCCCAGCCACTCCGGCCGCGCCGACCAAGGGCCCGTGGCCTTTGCTCATCGCCGCTGGTGTGGCCGCCATTTTGTCTGCAATCGTAGTGATTGCCGCGCCGTTGGTTTCCACTGCGACCCAAGGCCTCTTCTTTGGACTGGCAATTACCGGTTGGGTGCTTGCAGGCATCGTCGCCTTCGTGCTCCTTGGCCTGTACACCCTGCAAAACACCAGGCGCCAAGCAGAGAGCTTCTACATTGAGGACACGCGCCAGACGCTGGTCTACCGCCTAGTCATGATCGGCGGCTTCGTACTCGTTGTTGCCTCTGCGGTGGAGATCGCCTTCTACGTAGGAAAGGTGATGGGCGCCTAATGCGAAAACTAAATCGTCTCCTCGCTCTCAGCAGCACCGCATTGTTGTGCGGTTTCGCAGGTTCCTTGGGAGCTTCCGCGCAAGAAGCACCAGCGCCTGAGCAAGCACCAGCGCCCGAAGCGGCCCCGCCAGCAGAACAAGCACCACAAGAACAAGCCCCACCAGAACAAGCTCCGCAGGCCTCCGAAAGCAGCCTCTCCGAAGCCTCGCAGAAGAACCTCGCGGACTTCAGCTCGTGTATCGCGGATAAGAAATCCGCGGACCTGTTGTTCGTGCTCGACCAGTCGCAGTCCCTCATCGGTTACCAAGGCGAACCCGCCACCGATGGCTCCCACTTCCGTGTTGATGCCACCAAGGACATCGTCAATCAGCTGGCCAACCTGGGCAAGGACGCCGGCGCGGATATCAACGTCAAGCTTGCCGGATTCGGCTCCGGCTATTACTCCGAGGCCGGCGAGTACGGCGGCTGGACCAATGTTTCCGGAAACGCCGGTGCCCTGGACAAGGAGATTGATGCTTTCCGTAACAAGGAGCGCACCTCCGATCTGGAAACCGACTACGGACTGGCCTACTCGGGCGCGCTCAAGGAATTCGGCGATCATGATGGCAGCGATTGCCGGGCCATCGTCTTCTTTACCGACGGCGCCTACGTAGGCGTTGAGACCGGCAAGGACAACGCAGCAGCCCGCAACATTTTGTGCACCCCGGATTCCACGGTTTCCGCCTTCCGCCAGTCCAATATCCGCCTCTTCAACGTCGGCCTCGTACCGGAGCGCGATGCGAAGGAGCAGACGGATCTTCTCACCGATCTGGCTGAAGGCGAGGGCTGTGGCCAGGGCGAACCGAACGGTGCTTTCTTCAACGGCGGTGAGGATCCCGCCGCATTGTTCGCGGCCTTCCGTAATCTCATTCCTACCTCCGGTGGCTTGAACAAGGAAGGTACTTTCACCGAGCAATTCGATTTCTTCCTGGATAACTCGGTCGACCCGGTCCGCTTGTCCGCGGTTCCGAAGACCAGCGTGGAAGAAGGCAAAATCATCCCGACCCTCACCGGCCCTGATGGGCAAACGGTAGAGCTGAAGCCAGATACCAAGAAGGTCGCCGGCGCCGACGTGGAGATCACCACCAATGACCGCCTGCCGGGCATGGTCGACGTCGCGATGAAGAAGGGTGGCGAAGGCTGGGCCGGCAAGTGGACCTTTGGCTACAAGCTGGAGGGCGGCGCCGAGGGCGAGTACCAGGCATCCATGGTGATGATTCCGGGGCTGAACCTCAACCTGCAGCGCGAAAACGGTGAGAAGCTAAGCGGCGGCATCAACTCCGACCAAGTTATTAAGGCACAGCTTGTCGACGGCGGCGGTCAGCCGCGCAAGCTCGAAGGCCAAGGCACGCTGCGCGCGGAGTTCGTCCCCGAAGAGGGCGAGACAGTAACGCTGCTCGAAAACGCCCCGATCGTGGACGGCAACGCAGTGGATATCCCGTTGGATAAGGTCGAAAACGTTGCCGCGGGCAAGCTGGTGACCAGCGTGGACATCACCACGAAGGGCGTCGATAATCAGCCGGGCTCCAAGCTCAACCCCATCAAGAGTGAAACCCCGCTGACGATTACCCCGGTCAACATGCCTTCCGTCGGCTCGGCACAGGTGGTGTCGATGACGGAAAAGGAAGTCACGATCGATGTTCCGGTAGCTGGTCCGGGTAAGGTGTGGCTGGCGGAGCAGAGCTTCGGCGCTGATGAGGTCACGCTGCCGAAGGGCGTGGATGCGCTGAAGGTAACCTCGCAGTACGATTCCGCGGATAACGCGCTTGAGCTGGCCAAGGGCGAAGAGGCGACGCTGCCTGTGACCCTTTCTGCCGAAAATATGGAAGACGGCGCATTGGCGCTCAAGCCAACGCTGAGCTTGCAGTCTGCGGAAGATAACCAGGAAGCGCAGCTGCCTTTGCAGCTCAAGGGCTCGATGACCACGCCTTTGAGCAAGAGCGCTTTCGGCCTGGCATTCGTGCTGGCGGTCCTTTTGGGCCTTCTGATTCCGCTGGCAGTTCTTTACTTCATGAAGTGGTTCTCGGGCCGCATCCCTGAATCCCCGCGCATGTTCGCGAAGACGATTCCGGTCAAGAAGGACGGCACGAGCCTCATCCGCACGGATACCGGCAAGCCGTTTGTGGTTTCCAAGGACGAGTTCCAGGGCGCAGTGCCTGTCGACGCCGCGCCGCGCCGGGCAAACCTGGGCCTGTACGAGGCAAAGGTAAAGATGGGCCTTAGCCCATTTACCGCGGCACACGTGGAAATTGAAAAGGACGGCTCCATCTCCGGCAAGGGCAAGCAGTCCGGTGGCCGCGCCATCTTGCCGCTGGCAGTTCAGAACAACTGGTTCTTCGTGGGCAACGCGAATGACAAGGACCGCGGCGAGATCGTCTTGACCATCGACACGATGGCACATGCCGAAAAGTACGGCGAGCTTTCCGAGGAGATTAACCGCTCCGCACCGGTGCTCTTCGAGCAGGTGCAGTTCCCAGCGCCGAAGGAGCCGAAGGCGCCAAAGGGCCCGAAGGGAGAGCAAGGCGCACAAGGTGTACAGGCACGGCAGAACGCGCCGGGTGCTAACGCTCCAGTGCAGCAGTTCCCGGGGCAGCAGGGCCAGTCGCAGCAGCAGCCGGGCCAGCCAGGCGGCTTCGGCCAGCAGGGCGGCTTTGGTCAGCCAGGCCAACAGGGCGGCTTTGGTCATCCAGGTGGCCAAAGTGGCTTCGGTCAACCAGGTCCGCAGGGAGGCTTTGGCCAACCGGGTAACCAGGGAGGCTTTGGCCAGCCGGGCAACGGACCAAGCGGCAATAATGGTGGATGGCCGCAGGGGCCTTCCTTCGGAAACAACTAGTCCGAGCCAGAACGCAAGCAGAACGCACAAGTTGAACACTTAAAGAGACATCCCGAAAGGTTTTAAGAGCAGATGAAGAAGTTCCTCGTAGTTGGCTGCGGTGGCTCCGGCGCCAAGACCTTGGCTTTTATCATGGACCAGCTCAAGGCGGAGCTGCGCACCATCGATCCAGACATTACCGAGCTGCCCAAGGCGTGGCAGTTTGTGAACATCGATGTGCCCCTCGAAGAGGAGGCTGGCCCGCAGAAGCTGCCGAACGTTACCCAGAGCGGTGGCCAGTACGTCGGCATCGGTTCACGACAGCGTTACAACCAGTTCGACGCGGGTATCTCTGAAACGCTGGGCCGCTCCGGCAAGCTGGGCGAGATCGCCACGTGGGCTTCGCGTACGCCGCAATCGAATGACACGAAGCTTGCCGACGGCGCCGGCCAGTACCGCGCCATCGGCCGCATCCTGACCCTGCGCCACCTGAGGGACATCCGCAACGCATTGAACGCGGCGGTGTCTGAGATGTTTACCCAGGAAGCTATCCAGGAGCTCAACGAGCTCAATTACAAGCAGTCGAAGAAGCGCACCGATACTGGTTCCTCCGCGCCGGTTGTGCTGGTTGTTTCCTCCATGGCAGGCGGCGCAGGCGCTTCGATGTTCCTGGATGTCTGCCGCGTTCTGACCACCATCAAGAATCTCGATCCCACCAGCACGCTGGTCTTCATGTACACCCCGGAGATCTTCTCCGACAACAAGGCAGAGGACATGGCCGGTGCGTGGCCGAATTCCCTGGCCATGTTCGGCGAGGTTGTGGCTTCCCAGATGGGCAACTCCACCGCGCATGACCGCGCCATCTTCGAGGCCTTCGACATGGGCACCCCGCCGGACGGTCCGACATTCGGCCGTATTTTCCCAATCGGTTCCAAGATGGGCACAACCGGCTCCCGCTTCGGCGATGGCTCCGCGATGTCCGTCTACCGTGGCCTTGGCCGCGCGCTTGCGGGCTTGATGGCCTCGACCCGTGCCTCTGACAACCTGGTTTCCTACGCACTGACCAACACCCCATCCGGTGACGGCGGCCGCCGTTTCTTCGGTTGGGACCGTGATCAGTCCCAGGGCGGTACGCCGTGGGCACGCTTGCCTTGGGGCTCTCTGGGTTACGCACAGATTTCCATGGGCCGTGACCGCTTCGCTGAGTATTCCGCACAGCGCCTGGCCCGTAGTTCTTTCGACCGTTTGCTCAACGGCCACCTTGACAAGGCCAATCCGGAAGCTGGCGAGATACAAATTGCTAAGCGCCTCGATGAGCGTCTACCTGCTCGCTTCCAGGAGATGACTCTGGACCCTAACTGGGCAACGGGCGCTCCGATTGATATCAACACTACCTGGAACTGGCTGATGGCCAATTTCAATATGATGGCCCAGCCCGCCGCGGAAAACGCAGTGCGCAACCTGCGTAACTTCATTCCTATCGGCGAGGGCCGCAAGGTAGACGAGTGGCGTGGCGAGCTCATCCAGAACCTGAACGACCCACAAAACCAGCAGTACATCTCTGGTCTGCTCCAGCAGTCCGCGTATGACACCGCGTACCGCTATGCAAACTTCTTCTCTGACAGGGTTCTTGAGACCGTTGAAAGCGAACTTGCTGCAGTCGGTGTTCCTTACGTCCGCGAGGTTTTGGACCGACTCAGCGACGCCCTCACTAGCGGCGACCGTCTGATGCCGCAGCTGAACGAGTTGTCTAATCGCTTCCTCAGCATCGGCACCAACGTTCTGGCTTTGCCGCAAGGCTCCGAGCCGATTCTGAGTCCGCTGACCGGCAAGGGCCAAATGACGGACCCAGCCCCCATCGTTAATGGCCTGTTGGGCCTTTATCACAAGCAGTTCTACGACTACTTCCTCATGGCGATGGCGCACTACCTGAAAGATGTTCTGCAGGACTACGCGGATGAGAATCTCTTCCACCTCAAGCGCGAGCTGAAGGATGCCCACGAGGTCTTGGAGAAGGCTGCACAGTCGCGTCCGGAGACCAACAAGCTGGCTGACGTTCGCACCAACGAGGTCAACGCATGGCCGGAGGAGGTAGACGAGGTCGTTGAGTCCCGCTTTAAGGGCGCCGAGAACGAGATCATGTTGACTGACGTCAACGCGTTTATCACCGATTACCAGGACCAGATGTTGCGCACCATTCAGGGCCAGCACGCCACTTCCCACGTTCAGCACTATGACCAGGCTTACCCGTTTGCGGTCCGCGCGGTTATTCGCGGTGAGTGGGATTCCCTGGATGCCAACAAGGCTCCGAATAACACCTTGGCACCGCAAAAGCGCACTAACGATGAGTACAGCAACCGCGCCGGCTGGGTTTCCAAGTACCTGTCCCGTCACCCACAGACTGGCGAGGTTCGTGAGTCGCAGCGTGCCCAGTACCGTGCACGTATCCGCCCGGCGGACCTACTGGGACGTGCTCGCGATTGGATCAACCGCCGCGACTACGAGTTCCACAAGTTCAACTCAGTGGATCTGCGCAGCTACCTGACGCTTACCCCAGATATCAACGAGGTTGAGCATAGCCAGCGCATCGATCGCTTCGTCAGTGCCTTCCAGATGGCGCTGAGCTACGCCCGCCCGTTGGCTGCCGTGTCCAGCGACATGGTCCAGCGCATCCACGGCAAGGACGTCCAGTACACCTACTCTTTCTCGGACATTCCGTTCGAAGCGCTGGGGAACGAAGAGACTGGCATTGTCCCACGCCTGAGCAGCATCCTGAGCACGTCTTCCATCGATGAGCCATCCCAGGTAGCGCTGCGCAACTCGCTCAACATGTCTGAGCAGGTCCAGCACATCGAAATCTTTGGTTCCTACCCGAACTACTCGCCGATCGTGTTTTCTTCCATGTTCGGCTACATCGCCGAGGACATCGACAAGCAAGAAAACTTCGATGGCTCTTATTGGTCGGAGCGCCGCACACGCCCGCTAGCTGCCGCTCTGCCGATCACCGAGACGGAGCGCCAGGCCATGGTGGCAGGATGGATCATCGGCCGCATCACCGGCCTCATCTACATCTCCGATCAGGACACCGACAAGGCCGCGGCGCACATCTTCGATGACACCCCAGGTGGCGTCAATGCTTGGGTTCCTTTCCCGAACCCGATGCTGATTTCCCCGCGCCGTATGGTCAAGAAGTCCGACTGGATGTCTTCTGTGCTTGAGTCCATCTTCATCGCCTACGCGAAGGTACAAAAGAATGGCGCATACGGCTTTGCCTCTTCCATGTACCCGTACCAGTTGCTGCGCGGGCTTTACGACGACGGCCAGGACTTTGCGCACTCCGGTGCTTCGACGCACCCACTGGTCCACCGTCTGGCTAAGTTCCTGCGCGATGGCAAGGTGCCGGGCCGCCGCGACGCCGTCGGCCTCGGCATCCAGGATCGTTATGAATCCTTCGTTGCGGAGCTCGATAAGTTCGTCCGCGGCGCCGATCACTTCATTCCGGGTGGAATGAATTCTCTGCCGGGCCAAGGCATGGATGACAAACCATTTGCAAACATTCGCCGCCGCGATATCGCCTCCGCTACGCCGTACTACCGCGACCTTGCACCGGACGTCGTCGTCATGGCGCAGCGTATCCGCGATTTGCTGGGCCAGGCAAAAACTGTCGCTGAAACGCCCGATACTTTTGAGGCTCCCGCGAGCCGGGATTCTTCCAGCCAGACCCCGCGCTTTGAGCCTGAATTCAACCTCACCGACTTGGATGACACCTTCTAATGACTAACGTACTGTTCTTTGGACACGGCGCCACGGCCGATGAGATCCGTTCCCGCCTTTTCGACCTGCGTGCAGTGGGCTTGCTGGATAACTTCATGTGGGTGGACTACACCCACCCCACGTCAGCTGCAGTAGTGCGCTCTTTCGATGCGGAGGGCACGCCACGCATTTCCACGCTTGACGACGCCCTGCATCGCCACGAAGGAGACATCCTTCTGGTGGTTCTCGATTCGATGGATGAGGCGCAACCCCTGCAACCAGAGGCGTTGTCGCAGTGGGCTGCCGCGGTAGATTCCCGCATCGTGCAGGCATCCAACCAGCGAGTGCGCCTCCTGCTTTCGGCGTTGCCATTGCGCAACGTTCACATCGAGCCCTTGCAGGTGTGGGAGAACCTGGTGCTCTCCCCGGAAGAGGGCGGCACTCCTTCGTCGACGCGTATTCGCCCGATTCCGCGTTCTGAGGATGGCTTTGAACTGGCCCAGTTTGCTGCGCCTGCCGTGGCATCTATCTTCGGCCTCTGGCGCGGAATGCCGCAGGCTGCGGTGTTTGATCCAGACACCGGCCGCCTCATGGAGACGGGCAACCGCGAGAACTTCCGTTTGGTGCGTGCATTTCACCGCACCATCGACGCCAGCGCGGTTGAGAACGCGGTCAAGGATCGCGTGTTCAATCCGAACCGCCCCTTACCACGCCCGCAGCTGCGCAACAACAGCCATGCCGAGCGCGTCACTGATCCAGCGAGGCTGACTCAGTACTACTCCGACACGCTTTTCGCGATGCACGGGAGTTCGCTGCTGTCCCCTGAAATCCCGTTGGAGTCGCCTAAGACGCAGAAGGTCAGCGCATGGGCTGCCCTGCGCGATAACCTGCGCCTGTACTGGGCCATGGTCATCGGCAAGCCGCAGGATTGGGTCAACAGCCACCGTGGCACGGTCAACAGTGCCACCGCGGGCTTCCTTCAGAACCTACTCTATGGCCAGAATTCCAACATGGAAGTCGTTCTGGATGGCCACTCTGGTAAGGGCAATGCTGTGTCTATTCAGCAGATGCAGCAGAAGAACCAGCGCACCCTGGCTGAGGCGCAGAAGGTGCAATTCGACATCGGCCAGGCGCCGCAGCTGTCTGGTATGTGGGAGGCCTACCACGACTTCGCCCTTGGTTTGGTTGATGGTCAGTGGAAAGAAGACGCCACCTTCACCCCGCAGAAGGGCAGCCAACAGGAAGTCCTGATCGTGCAGTATGGGCAGCAGTCCGTGCCAGACATGAGCAACTCCTTCCTTGGTTTCCATCCGCTGATGCACCGCACCGTGGGCTACAACAACGAGTCCGAGGCTAAGGTGGCCCCATTCGACCCGATTGCGGCTGAGAAGTTCGCAGCAGACCTGGACTGGACCAGCCAGGTCGCGCAGAACACGGAAGTCAACCGCAAGAAGCAGGAATTCGCTGCGTGGCGCAATCAGAACCAAAACAGCTTCGCCTGGAAGGTCGGTACTGGCTTGGCACAGCGCCTTGGTGTCGCTCGCCAGCGCGTTGATTTCTACGAAACGGAAGCACGCAGGCTGCGCGAGGAAGAAAAAGGCTTTGCTGTGCGCGACTTCAACGATGAAAATCGACGACTCACGAACAAGCTGCGTGCGTCGTGGGGCATCCTGACTCTTGTTCTGGTCGTGCTGTTCTACATGTGCTTGGCCAATTACAACCCAGATGTGAAGATCTGGGATGGCATGCTCACTCTCGATTGGCGTTGGACCACCTTTGGCGTGATCCTTTCGATCATCCTCTTCCTTTTATTGACGTGGCTGATGTTCACCAAGGCACAGCGCGAAATCTACGATTACGTGCAAATGCAAAAGCTCAACCGCCAGAACCAGGAGATTGCCGCGCGCAACATCGTGTCAGCAGCTGCCGACGTCGACCGCATCCTCAACGCTTACAGCCAGTTCCTCAGCTGGTCCGCAATCCTTGGACGTGCCATCTACGCACCGTTCGGGCTTAAGTCCACCACGAGTGATCACCTGCGTACCCCAGAGTCTGGCTTGCCGGATAACGCGCGAATCGGCCAAGCGCAGGTCTCGGAAGATGAAACCAACCGCATGGCTGAGGAGATTCGCTCCCAGGTTTATTTACGTGACTGGGCGCACAAGTCCCTGCGTTCGCTCGTCGATTACATGAACTCTGTCTTTGAGCGCAATCAAGTAGGCCAAGGCTCGGTACAGCTCAGCGCTATGTGGGGCATGCGCGGCGAAAACTCTAACACCCAGCTCGACCTCATCTCACGCCACCTAGATCACCCACTCATGGCTTCCCGTGATGAGAAGCCGCAGGTCTGGCACAACGTGATTACGAATCCGCGGATGGCTGGCAGGCTGCAGCACTACCTGTCTTCGGTGACCTTCTTGGATGAGAATCGTCGTCAGACGCAGTCCACAGAGCAGTTCCTGGCGGGTATGAGCCAAGAGAAGGGGGCAATGCAGGCCTTCAGCAACGAGGCCCTGACCACCCTGGGTGCTTCGGCAGGCTACACCGAGATTGACCCTGACTACACGCGCACTATTGAGGTGGACAGCAATACGGAGCTGACCAGCCAGCTCTCCCGTTCTCTCACTGTGGTCCAGTTCGGCCGTATCACGGATTTCAAGTACCTGGTGCCGAAGGAAGAGCGGCTGGAGGAAGCGGTGCCATCAGCGTTCTTCGAGGATGCGCTGAGCGATCTCGATGACACTGATCACATCGATTCTTTCAATAATGCTTCTCAGGTTCAGCCTGGGTACAGCTTTGGAAATGAGACCAGCAATACCGCAAATCCTTTTGGTTTCGGTCAATCGCAGCAGCCACCATCGCTCGATGATCTGGACGATACGTTCTAGGAGCGAAGAAAGATGACGCAATCCCAGCCAGCAAAGATCACGGATATTCCGCTGTCACAGCTGATGCCTCTGCACGCGATGCGCAGCGTTAGTGCCGACGACGTACGTAACGCATTGTCGCCTGAGTTTGCTCAGTTCGCTGAGCAAATCGCAGCAGTGTTCAGCGGGGAGAGCGTGGAGCATCCAGAGCTTTTTGCGCGCAACCTCAACCCGGAGCCACAGGCGGAGATTACCGGAAACTTTATCCAGTCCGAGACTTCGGAGATCAAAGATATGAGCCCCCACAACGAATCACCTCAGCCACAGAAGCCCAAGAAAGTGTTTGACTGGGCAGCAGAGTTGGCAAAACTGGAAGCGGCAAAGGATTCTCGCACCCAAGTTAACGAGGATGATTACACCAATCTCCCTGCATCTGCTTTTAAAGTGCCCTATAAAGGCCGCCAGGCTGCGGGCTGGGTTGCCCCAGAGATGCACTACGAGATTGAGATTCCCGCTGCACAGCCCCAGTCGGACATACCGGAGGAAGAAGCGTACGGCTACGAACCGTCGGTGGAGGAGAGCTCCGATGCGCGCCACCCCGTGCGTATCTGGTGGGAGCCGCTGGAGTGCCAGCCAGGAGAAATGGTTCTCTATCGAGTGGTAGCTGACGACACAGAGATGATCGAGTCGCCAGAGGCGGGCGAGACTCTCATGATCACTGAGGGCTTCGCATACCGTGACCACAACCCAGGCGAGTCGGGCCTGCGCCACTATTCGGTGTGGGCGTACAAGGGCAAAGACCTTGGGGAGATCATCAGTGCGCAACCGGTGTTCATGGGCGAGACCGCGGTGATCTACCCGCCGGTCAACGTCAAGGTCACCACCATCAAAGGCGCGATTCAGGTCTCTTGGGATTTGCTCGATGGCCATGAGGGCGCCGTCGTGTACGCGTGCAAAGACAACGAGCGTGACAAGCTTTCCCCACGCTTTGAGCAGGACATTGAGGCCAGTGGACGCAAGGCTACGATCCGCGTCCAGGAAGCCGGCCAGACCATGGTCGTGTCTTTGCTGGGGCAGGCGCAGTTCCGCAGCAACACGTTGACGAGCGTTAATGAAGCCGCGGTCCAGCACCGTGTGAAGCTGGCCAGTGAGCTCGAGAAGATGACCATTACTCGGTGCGAGCGTGTCACGGTCGAAGGTCATGACAATATCGACATCGATTGGCGCTCGCCAAAGACCGGCGAGGTCAAGATCTATCTCACGCCGCATGCGCCGCTGCCGGAGCTGCGTACCAAGGCCATCGATAAGTCCTACGTGGAGAACGCGTTTGCTGACGCCGTGACTGAGACGCGCGGCGTTGCTCAACCGGATTCGCCGCAAAACACCACGGTGGCGTGGCCCCCGGATTGGTACGAGGTGTACATCACCCCGGTGAACTTCAACGAAGCTGATGCTTGGGTGGGCGAGTCAAAGGTTCTGCAGCGCGTCCTGCCCATCGCGGAGAATGAGGTCCGCCTCATCGAGCGTGTGGACAGCCAGCTCATCTCCTTCAACTGGCCACTGGGCGCAACCATGGTGGAAGTTACCACCAACAGCGGCACGAGCACGGTGCGTGAGGAAGACTACGAGCTGCAGGGCGGCATCCGCTTGAACCTGGAGCGCCACAGTGACCGCGTGCGTCTGCGTCCTTACGCGATGTACGCAGGCGAGCGTACCGAGGCTGAGGAGCGCATTCTGGAATACGCGGGACTTCGGACAGTCACGTATGACATCCTGTATGACTTCCGGACTCGCCAAGTTGGTGTTTACCTCTCGAGCTTGGACAGCGGCGACAAGCGCCCATTTTCTTGCCAGGTTGTCTACAACCCAGAGCGCCTTCCGCTTTACGCTGAGGATGGTTACCCGCTGAAAATCTCCGGCACCAATACGGCGACGTACACAAGCCAGGGACTGGGACAAAGCACGTTCCAGAACCCCGACTTTGTTGTGGAGCTCGATGAGCGCACGCTGCGCGGTGGCTACCTGCGCTTGTTCGCGGTTGATGGTTTCAATTCGATGGACAGCGGATTCGACTCCTTTGGGATGGGAAGCAACGACGTGTTTAATTCCTTCAACCAGAGTGGATTCGACTCGTCGGAGTTCAATTCCGAATTCAAGGTGAATGACAAGGCCGTCGTGGTGGAGCGCAACGTGGCTAGCCGCTTGTTCTTCCCGGCGAGTGCTTTTAACCAGCAACCGGTTGATTTCAACGACTATCAGAAGGGGCAGCAGTAATGGGCGGCGCATTTAGCTACGCGTCCTTTTCCCGCGGAAACGGCCGTGCCGGTGGTTGGGGAGTGGGCTCCAAGGTTGGCGATATCTCGTCAGAAGAGCTCCAGGAGCTCATCACTTATGTCCCGACCACGCTGAACACTGGAACTCGCATCCCTGACTTTCCGTCCGCGCAGGAGCGTGCAGAGCTGGTGCACCGTACCGCTGTATTCACGCTGACTGAGGAAGGCGAGAAGTGGGTCACCATGGTCTCCGTTCCGGCGGGAATCGATGCCACGGGACGCGGTGGAAATGTGTTCACGTACACCTGCGTGACGGACGGCGGAATTCCGCCGGCGCCAGCCCAGGTACTGTTCTCCCCAGACGTGCCCACTCCTTTCTCCATCTTCGAGGTGGACAAGGTACAAATCCCGGAGAAGATCGTGCGCAAGGGCCCGCTGGCTATTGATGCACTTATCGACGACTTTCTGGCTGGCGAATTCCAAAAACCTGCCACTCTTCCGGCGCCATTTAAGTCCGTGACCCCCAATCCGGACACCGGCTACAACGCACGTTTGGTCAGTGCCATGGCGCAGGTGCTTTCTTCCAAGAAGAAGTCACTAGTGGTACTCGTTGCACCAGAAAATCAGGCGGCATTGTGGATTGCCGCAACCGCCCGCGAGGTCGGCGAGCAAGGCTTCGGGTACTCCACGTTTGAAAAGCCAGCGGGTATCGCTGAGCTGCCGCTGGGCGCTTCGACCATGGTCGTCGTCCCGGAAAGGGAAAAGCTACGCCTGATGGAGATGGTTAAAGCCGGTGCTATCCCAGGTAACCCGGTCGTCTTTGTTCTGGGCGCGTCCCTGCCCGATATCAGCGCCTATGATGACTCTGCCGTGCAGCCGCAACAAAGCACGGTGGCGGAGCAGTCGCGCCCTTTTGGCGAGCCACAAGCTCCGGCCGCTGAAGCTTCACCATTCCTGTCAGAGGCTCCGCGGTCACCGCAGCCGACCGGATTTGCAGAGCAGCAGCCACTCGGTTCCTATAACGCAACGAACCACAATCCTTTTGCTGACGTCTCTGCTGCTCCTACGCCGGTCAATCCGGCGCCAGAGACCCCTAAGACCCCAGAGTCCACAGTTCCAGTGAACCCGGCGCCGGTGCACCCACCGGTGGAACACCGGGCGTCGCCAAGCGCACCTCCGCGTGCCAATGCATGGGTGCCGCCGCTGACTCAGGAAGAAATCAAGCACCTATATAACTACGATCCGGCGTGGTGGCTGGAGTACCTGAATGCCAACCGTGGCCGTGCTATTCACCTCGCGATTCTGGATCGCTCCTGTTACCCAGAGGGTTACTACACCCTCGCCTTGGCTGCGGCAATTGCCTCCTGGGTCCAGCTGTTCGAATCGCCTTATAAGCTCCTCGTTCGCGAAATATTGCGAGGTCTCGACGACGACACAATCGCGCAAGCGCGTGCTCTCGTGGTTGAGCGGTTTACCGGGGTCATCAGATTAGACCGGTGCAGAATGGGTATCGGTTCCCAAAGCGATCTGGGTCGCTTCATCAAGGAAATTGCTGAAGAGATTGCTCGCAACGTCCAAAGCCAACGGAAGGTAGAAGACTATGGCTAAATACACTTTGAAGGATGGAGATTCCCGCTCCATTTCTATGAATGACAGCATTCGTGTCGAAGCCTTCGAGATTGGTGCAGGTGGCGCGAGGATTGAGCTGGAGATCATTGGTGAAGGTGCGGATTTTAGTCGCATCGACAAGATGTACTACATCATCCACAACATCACGGAACGCGCAACGATTCAGGTGAAGCCGTCTGAGGCAGCAACCTACGGCCAGCGCACCGAAATCCGCTTGAGCATTTCCAATGGCGAGGACACCGTTAGCTTTCCGCGTGTGCTTATCGATGGTGCTGAGGACAGCTCGGAACGCCTGGCTGAGCTCACCGCTGAAGGTGGACGCCTCCGCCTCGATGCCTTCGGCTCTTCTGAAGGCGTGGGTATTACCGACTCCGCGCGTGAGGTTCGTTCCAAGATGCGCCGTGCCGCGGTGAACGACGCCGAGCTGAAGAACGCCACGGCAATCATCGACAGTTCCTCGTCCATGCAGGTCAACGTCAACAATGAGGCGCTCGATCTGGTGGCTAAGTACATCAATGCCCTCGCTGATTCCTTCAGTGGCTTTATCGCAACCGATGGTCGTGAGCGCACTGACCAGCACGTGGTGAGCGAATTGCGCAACTTCATCCGTGGCGTCATCGAAGCCGGTGCTGACCGCGTGGGTCAACGCCGTTGGCGCAGCGAGGATCTCTCTGCGAATTCCTCACTGTTTATCTACGTCACTGATAGTCCAACGGCGCAGATACTGAAAGGCGATATTCCTTCGGTGGTTATCGTCGTCAGCCCGATCGCTAAGCAAGAGGTCGAACTTGCCAAGGTAACTGCAGGGGACCACGCGGTGGCCTTCGTTGTTATTGACGCCGAGGCCGTTGAAAAGCAGGGGAGCGAGTTCAACCAGGACCTGGCACGCCTGTCAGATCAGGTCGCCGAGATGCTCAAGGAGGAGTACTAATGGCTAGCTTGGCAGCATGTCCGTGGACGTTCCGTCCACTGGAAGAAGGCGCTACCGTCAGCCCGTATAACAACCGTGAGTTGTTGCCCAACTGGACCGAATCCGTGACCCATTGCGTGGCCATGGCAGGTGCTCGTAACTCCGGAAAGTCTCTGTATACCGCCGTTATGGTCAAGCAGCTCAAGCAGCTGGCGCATAAGCACAACCACTCCGTATTCGCAGCGGATCAGTCCACGGAGCAGCGCTTCCAGGAAAAGTACGAGCAGCCGCTCTTCCAGGAAATGAAGAGCATGGACCCAACTCCGAGCGCGGTGGCTACGGACGCGTATCAGCGTGACCCGCTTATCTTCGATCTTGGCCAGTGGCCAGATCCTGAAGGCACGATGCGCACGAATTACCTTGTGTTCCGCGATGTCGCAGGTGAGGACTTGGAGAACTTGCCGGAGCGTGAGGATGACCGTGAGGCGCTGTCCTTCTTCAAATACGCGGACCTCGTGATTTTCCTCTTCGACCCGCTCCGCGAGCGAGAGATCCGTGACTACCTGCACGGTTTGGTTCCTGACTTCGGCGAGCTGGGTGCGGAACCAACCCGCGTGCTGGAGAACCTCATCACCCTCATGGGCGAGGGCTCCCCACCACCGCTGGCGGTGACGATTTCTAAGTTCGACACGATCCAGAAGCTCGAGCAGAACCCGAATACGCAGTGGGCCAAAATCATGGGCAACACTGGTGCCGCGTTCCGTCGTGACACCGGTTGGAACTTCTACTTCGATGATGCCACCATCTTGAGCTACGAAGTTGACTCGCTGCTGCGCTTCCTTAAGGCCAACGACCTCATCAATATGGTCAACAACATCAGCCAGAATGGACGCCAGTACTTTGCGGTCTCTGCATTGGGCGAGGCGCCAACTGGCCGGCAGCTGGCGCGTAGCGGCATCGCGCCGTTCCGCGTTCTTGATCCTCTACGTTGGATGCTCAGCAGCCGCGGTGTGTTTAAGGATGATGTGCAGTGACTTTCGGCAGCCCGCGGGGCAATCAACAGTTCGGTTATCCGCCACAAGGAGGGCAGAGTAACCAGGGGTTTGGGGCGCCGGCTGCGCCCTTCAGCGACTACCGCTTTGGGCAGGTAGCCGAGCAGGAGCAGGTAAAGCGCAAGGCCGCAGACATGAGCGCGTGGCGCGCGCCGTGGACGCTGCAGATTACCGCGCTCATCGTCCTCGGCATCTCCTCCTACATTGTGTACTACGTCTTCGAGCTCGTGGCTTCGGAGCGGGTGTCGGAATCCCTGAATCGCATCGAGCGACTGGCTACTGAGCTGGGTGTTGTGCTTTCCATCGTCGTGGTTGCGTTGTGCGCTCTGAGCGTTTACGTGTTGCATGCGCAGCATAAAGCGCGCATTTGGCTTTCTGCGGTCCTAGCGCTGGTGGTGCTCATGATTGTGTTACCGCACGTATGGCCTATTTCCTTGGCCGCAATCGTGGCCATTGTGCTGCTGTGGCTGCCAAGCAATAAGGAATGGTTTGGCTTCACGAGCTAGATGCTTGTAAGCGAACAGCACGTGCGCAGTTTGGCATGAGGAGATGACTCGCCGCTAGGCCTTCTTGGCCAGGGATGCCATGGCGTCGTCATTTCCGGCGGCGGAGAAGAGGTTGTAGGCAAAGTGGTAGCGCTGGCGTGCACTATCCGCGTCGTTGGCGAGGGCATAACGATCTCCCAAGAGCTCGGCGACCTCGCCGAGACCATTGAAGTCGGCGGGGGTTTGGGCTAGCTCCACTGGGTGCCGCTCGAGGAAGTCCATCAGGATCTGTGTGGATTTGTACAGGTTGTTTGCCTCAGTGCGCAGCGTCTCAGAAAACAGCACGGTCCACTTAGCGGCTACGGAAAGCCCCGTGTGCTTGAGAGCACTGACGTAGCGGGAGGCGAGGATATCGTGCGCTTCACTAAGGTCAGACTGCATGAGACCAAGAACTACTTGCTTGAGTAGCATCTCCAGCTCGCGTTCTTCGTTGCCGTCACGGGCGTGTTCTTGGGCGGCATCGGCGTAGAACTGGGCGCGGATTATTCCGGAGGGGTCCGTGATATTGCGGGCTGCATCTTCGTAGAAGCGCGCCAACATGGCGATGGGGAGTTCGAGGTATTCCCGCCGCTTGTGGTTGCGGCGCAGGATCTTGTAAGACTCCTCAGCGACGACTTCGCGGGCTTCATCCGAAGTGGAAGCCCACAACGCGCCAACTGCGGATTCGAGGAGAATAGTCAGTGCCTCTTTTAGCTCCGTGTTTGCGCTGGAATCGAGGCTTGTGGTGGGGGCTGTGACCTGCAAGGGGCCAGCAAAGGCAGAATTTAGGACCGCATGGTTGATAGCGACGAACTCGGACGCGTGTGACTGGGCATCGCCAGATTTGGCAGCGTCGAGTCGTGTGCGCAGGCCAGCCAAAATTTGTGCGAGGCTCTGCGCCCCAGCCTCATCAGAGTCTGTCGTTTCCCCCGGGGTAGCAACTGGGTGGATGTTAGTTTCAGGCGCTGCTGCCGCCTGAGCGGCGGCTGTTTCCTCGGCTTCTCTTTCAGCTTGCTCGGTGGCCTTGCGTTTCTCGAGTTCGTTGAGCTCGGTGAGAATGGAGCTGTTGCCTGCAAATGCGGCCTTTTCCCCGAAGGCGCGGGCGTTCTCAAACTCCTCGAGTTTCATGAACTCATCGGCCAAGAGGGCGTAGCCGCGGCTTGCTAGATCAGGCTTACCCGTTAGGATGCCGATGCCAGCGATGAGTAGGCCATTGGTTGAGTCAATCGGCTCGGAATCATCGAGTAGGGAGGCGACAAGCAAGCTATGCGCTTCTAGGAGATCGGCGGCAGGCTGTGCGTCTTCAACTGCGCCGGTGAAGCGACCATCCACAATAACTCGGTCGATACCTGCTGTTATCTCTTCAAACTCGGAAGCGGGGAAGCCATCTTCGGGAGAGAACATTTTTGCCGAATCCAACAGTGCTGCTGCGCGCTCGGCATCGAGGAGAGGGAATGTCACGTCGGTAGGCATGGGACAGATTTTAGTGCAGGAGGAGACAAATTTCGCTCGTACACTAGAGTCCATGAAAACCGACACCCCCGCGGGGCGCTACGCCCCGAGCCCCTCTGGGGATCTCCATTTTGGAAACCTGCGCACCGCCCTGTTGGCTTGGCTGTTTGCCCGTTCTACAGGCAGGCGCTTTGTGGTCCGAGTCGAGGACGTTGACACCCAACGCTCATCGGAGGAGTCGGCGCAGCGCCAGCTGGAAGATCTACAGGCTCTTGGCATCGATTGGGATGGCGAAGTCATCCGCCAACAGGATCGCTATGCCGCCTATGCCGAGGCTCTGCGCCAGCTTCCGCACTACGAGTGCTTCTGCTCCCGCAAGGACATTCAGGAAGCCTCGCGCGCCCCGCACGCCATCCCCGGGCAATACCCTGGAACCTGCCGCAATCTCACGCGCGCAGAGAAAGAAGCTAAGCGCGCTGAGCTCGCGGCCGCAGGGCGCGTGCCTTCCTTGCGGCTTGCCGCAGAGGTCTCCGAGTTCACCATCCATGACGCATTGCATGGGGATTACACCGGAGACGTGGATGACTTCATCCTGCGCCGCGGCGGGCTGGTGGCCGACGTTGCTAACCCAGATACGGACTGGGCTTATAACCTGGCGGTAGTGGTCGATGACATTTATCAAGGCGTCGATCAAGTCGTGCGCGGTGATGACTTGTTGAGCTCTGCACCGCGGCAGGCGTACTTGGCCTCCTTGCTGGGTCAACCGGCACCCGAGTTCGTCCACGTTCCGCTCGTTTTGAACGAGGAAGGCAAGCGCCTTTCAAAGAGGGATGGGGCGGTGACGTTGCGGCAGCTGCTCGAAGAGCAGAGCCCAAGCGACGTCGTGGCGCACATGGCCGAATCCCTAGGCTATGAGACACGCAGTGCGGCAGAGCTCCTGGACCAGTTCGATCCCAGCTCAGTGGGGACTGAGCCCTATATCTGGATCAACTCTTCGATTCATTAATAAAGCGCGGACTATTGTTAAAGAAGTAACTAAATTATACGGTCGTGTTCGGAGTGATTTGAGTGGAAGTGCTACTGGTCCTAATCGGTTTGATGTTGTTGACCGTGATCGTTGTAGCAGTAGGTGACAAACTCGGTCTGCCGTGGCCAGCGCTCCTTTCTATCCTTGCCGCCTTATCGATGTTCATCCCGCGGCTGCCTGACTTCACGATTCCCACTGACCTGATTCTTCCGGTGTTCCTGCCGCCGCTGCTGTGGGCGCTGGCAAGGAGGACCTCCTGGGGAGTTATCCGGGAACAGTGGATGACAATTCTTAGCCTGTCCGTCCTTCTCGTGGTGGCAACCACCATGGCAGTAGGCATGACCGCATATGCTTTCCTGCCGGGCATCTCTCTTGCTGGAGCGATCCTCATCGGCGCCGCCATTGCCCCGCCCGACCCAGTTGCAGTGGAGGCAGTCGCCGAGCCCGCAGGCATTCCGCGCCGTATCATTTCCACGCTGCAGACTGAAGGCCTCTTTAATGACGCGGCGTCGATTGTCGCTTTCCACCTCGCGCTCGTGGCAGTCACCGATGGCTCGAACATGTCCTGGGCAGACGCGGTCACGAGCTTCCTCTATTCCGCAGTCGTCGCAGCAATCCTGGGCTGGGGAAGCGGCCGCCTTGCCTCCATCTTCATTGCCAGAGTGCACGAGGTCGTGGCCCGCAATGCGCTGACCTGGGTGATTCCCTTCGCTGTCTATGTTGTTGCGGAAGAACTCCATGCTTCAGGCGTCATTGCTGTGGTGATTGCCGCAGTTGAGCTGCACTCGCGCGCGCCCATCCAGGCCGAGGATAGGCTCTCCGGCCAGTCCTTCTGGGAGACCATCGAGCTGCTCTTTACCGGCGTGGCCTTCGGCCTCATCGGCATGACGGTAAACACTGCGGTACACGAGGCAGGCGCCAACCTGGGCCACTCCGTCATCGTCGGCATCTTGCTCTCCTTGGTTGCCTTCGTTGTACGCCTGCTGTGGATGTGGGTCTTCTACCTGATTAACAAGAAGCGCGGCAAACCCCGCCTTGCCCCGCTGCGCCTGCAGGAGGTCCTCCTCATGACCTGGTCCGGCATGCGCGGGCTGGTCACGCTGGCCTTGGTCTTGTCCATTCCTAGCGATGCCATCGCCTACAGCGATGAGCTTTCCGTCATCGCGCTGACCGTGCTCGTGATGACCATGGTGATTCCAGGTCTGCTGCTGCCATGGCTCATGAAGCGGTTGGATCTCACCACGTACTCGCAGGCGGCGTCGGACAAGATGCGCACCGAAATCACCAGCCGTGCGCGCAGGGCCGGAATCCAGTCCTTGCGGAAGAAGTACCAGGAATTGGATCCTGAGATCGCAGCAAATATCTCGCAGTGGTTCGAGGAACGCCTTGGTGAAGACGAAGACGGCGATGACGCTAGTACGCGTATGCAGAAGGCCATTCAGGCCCGCGACGTCGCCATTGCGGCGCGCCGGGTAGCACTGGCTGGTGCGCAGCAGGAGCTGCTGCGCCTGCGTCGCGACCGCAACTTTAACCCCATGATCGTGGATGAGGTGCTCGAAGAAGTCGATCGTATGACCCTCGGAACCAAGACTCACTAGGCTGGGCAGCCGGAACCACATCGCCTCGTACAGGAGCAACACGCATGAACGCATTTGAGTATGCCCAGCTAGAAGACAGCATGGACTACTTGTACGACTTTTTTGATCAAGACTTGGAATCCCGCGTACGCACTGAACGTGAGTACCTGCCGGAGTCCCTGCAGGATCTGCTCGGGGACCATACGGTGTTGGACTACATTTGGCTGTGGATTAAAGAGCCCGGCCCCAACGGTTTCAAGCAGTATCTGCGCGACGGTGAATACTCTGAGGCCGAAGTCGAAGAGGCATTTTTGTGGACTCGTAACGAGTGGGGCTACAACACCCCACCTCATATTGAATGGTTAAAGGCCGATGGCTACGAGCCACCGGCCTTCTAACGAGCGCTTTTAAGAAGCTTCTTAGTGCGTGGGCTGAAAGTCCACGGCCACGATCTGATTGTCCGGCTTGGAGCCGTCAGCAGGGAATGCCAGCGCGATTGCCTTGGCAAAGTACTCGGCGCGCTTCTCGTTGCCTTCGGTGGAGTAGTGCACGTCGTCGCCCGGCAGGAACCACTCAGTGTGCACGTCAGAGGCCCAGTCATAAACCACCAGGTTGGGGTAGCGGTCGCGTGCGCGCAGCAGGGCCTCGTTGAAAGGCGCCATGTTGGCGTTGGCGTAAGCACCGGAATCCAGGTTGGTCTTGGCAGTCGGCCACATCACGGGGGCGTCGCCAAGCACCTGCATGATCTGGTCCACGCGCCAGTCTTCCTCGCCGGAACCGCCCACGGCACGGTTGGCGGCGTCGTTCACGCCAGCGCCGATGACCCAACAGGATTCCGCGCCGTAGCCCTGGCCCAGCAGCTGGTTGACGGAGTCGAGGATGGTTGGATCCCCCTCGAGGGCCTCAACGGTGGAGCGGGCGCCGGTGACGTCTGCGACGACTTCTTGAGCGCCGACGTTTTGGTAGGTTACCTGGGCATTGAGCGAAGGATCGGAGATGTAGTCGTCGGAGAACATGCCGATTGACGTCGAGTCACCTACGTGAATGACGGTGGTGCAGCGCGTCTTGCCTGCTTGGGAAGGATTCGGGGCTGCGAAGCTAGGATCCGCGCTTGACGACGCCGCCTCTTCCGGCGCCGCCGCATCGGGTGCCTTGTTAGCAGGGCCGTTACCGCCGACCTTCAGGCCCATCTGCTGCGAACCAGCTGGCTGCTCCTTACCTAGGGTGTCGTTCCATGCGGCCGGAATGCCCATAGCGACCACTGCCGCCAGCACCGTGGCTGGCACGGCTAGGGCAATGCGTGGCGTGCCCAGAGCCTTGCGCTCAGCCCACCAGTTTTTGATGGGAGCAAACACGCCGTTGCGGCGAATCGGGTCCTCCACCAGGGACCAGGAAATTGACGCCAGCGCGATGGCTACGACGGTGACCAGGATGGGGTGCGCCACCGACCATTCCGGGATGAACACGATAGCGGGCAGGTGCCAGAGGTAGATGCCGTAGGAGCGCTCACCGATCCAGCGCAGCGGCGCGAGGCCAAAGAACTTGGAGAAGAGTGTGCGCTGATCCAAGGCCGCGGTGATCACGGCCACGCTGGCAACAGATAGCGCAAGCAGGCCCCAGTTGTAGAGGTGCGGGGAGTAGTCGGTCAGCCACCAGTAGAGGAAGCCGATACCCACCGCGCCCAGCAGCGCGCACGGAATGGTCAGGGCGCGCGGCGGGATGCGATAGCCTTTGTCCTTGGTTAGCGCGATGGCCAGTGCGGCGCCGAAGAGGATACCGCCGGCACGAGTATCGGTGCCTTCGTAGACGCGGGTGGCGTCAGCGCCGGTGTTGAATAGGAAAGCCATCCAGCCGAAAGAGACCGCGGCGAGGACGAGTGTGGCCGCAACCAGCGGTTTGCGCTTGCCGCGCGTGAGCTTGAGCAACACGAACAGTACCAGCGGCCAGAAGAGGTAGAACTGTTCCTCCACGGACAGGGACCACATGTGGTCGAGCGGCGCGTGGCCGGTGAAGCGGTCGAAGTAGGACTGTCCTTCCAGGATGACATGCCAGTTGTTGACGTAAAACAGCGCGCTAAGTGCGTGCCCGCCGGTCTCGCTGAGTTTCGCGCGATCGAAGAAGATAGTCAGTAGCAGCACCACAGCCAGCATGAGCACAACCGCAGGGACCAGGCGGCGGAAGCGGCGCAACCAGAAGGTTGGCAGGCCCAGGCCCTTGTTGCGCAGGTGGCTGCGCATGAGGTTGGCGGTAATCAGATAGCCAGAAAGCGTGAAGAACATGCCGACGCCCAAGTAACCGCCGGGCAGCCAAGCAGGATTCAAGTGATAAGCCAGAACACCGAGTACGGCGACAGTGCGCAGCCCGTCAATAGCGGGGACATATGACGTGTGTGAATCGACCGGTCTTGGCATCCGGAATTCTCCTCCGGGGGAACAAAGTTAAGGGTGGGGTGGATTGTGAGACCTCATTACTTTAAACCTCTGTCTGGACATTTTGGTGTTTTGGGCGGAATACTCCCCGCCGCATGGAGGGGCGCAGCGTGTTCGGTACGCCGAGCACTAGGGCATCGTGGGTATTGCGCCGGTATGTGCGGCATTTCACAAAAATTGATGAGAGTGACGAGTCGAGGGTGCAAGCTTACGGGATTTTCGTTGCGCCCCGCTGCAAGCTTGCACGCCGGAAGTGATAGTCTACACTCCGTTTATGGCTAGGAGCTTGGTAAATGGGAATGATGCTTGACGGGGAAGTCCGAGCGGCGGGAGCCGGTAGAAACTTAGGAAAATCGAACAAAATCACTCCCGCGTAAATAATTTTTGAAGTAAATTTCATCCGCGCCTTGAAATATAAAGCCGCTGGTTAACCCGATTGTCTAAAGCTGAGTAGTGTGTTCTTAGTGCGTTACGCTTGGCAGATTTTTACTCGAGACATTGCCCGTCTCGGTCGCACTAAAAAGGCATGGATCATCCTCATCGGCGTGGTCATCACACCTGCCCTCTACTCGTGGGTGAACATTGCAGCTTTTTGGGGCCCGTACGGAGCAACCGAAAACATCAAGGTCGCCGTTGTCAATGAGGACAAGGGCGGATTTTCTGACGTCACGGGCCGTATCGATGTAGGAAAACAAGTAACAGAACAGCTCCGCGAGAACCACCAGCTGGGCTGGCAGTTCCTCGACGCAGAAGCTGCAGAGAGAGCGCTCGAACGCGGCGATACCTACGCCACCATCACCATCCCCTCCGACTTCAGCTCGGAGCTGCTGGGCGCGCTTAACGGGCAATACACCCAGCCGGCCCTGGAGTATCGTGTAAACGAAAAAGCCAGCGCGATCGCCCCAAAGATCACCGATACCGCTGCATCGAGCCTGGATAAGCAAATCACCTCTGCGTTCAAGGAGCAGGTAGCCGAGGCCGCGGCCTCCAACGTGCGCGACGAGGGAAATAAATTCCAGAACAAGATTCAGCAGTCTCGCCAGCGCTCTGAGGGCGCCTTCGATAAGGCCGCTAACAATATTGAATCGGCACGCAGCGATCTGCAGCGAGTAGGCGATAAGCTCGGCAGCGCCCAGACCTCTATGTCGGGCGCCAAGCAGACGCTAAGCGACGTCGAGCAGGCCATGGCGGATGCGCAGGCTGCGCTGGGGGACGTCCAGGGCATTATCTCCGATGCTCAAGGTAACGTCACCGGCTACACTGACTCGCTAACCTCAGCCTTTGTGGAGGGCGCGACTGGCCTGGCGGGAGGTACGTCCCGTGCTCAGGAATCGGTCGCCGACATCACCGCACGGCTGGACCAAGCTAATTCGCGCTTCAACTCTGCAACCCAGCAGACTAACGACGCCATCTCTGCTGGCGACAAGTCCATCAAGCAACTGCGCGGCATTGTAAACTCGCCCGCGATTTCCCCTTCGGTAGCGGGCCCACTGAACGACGCCATCTCCACCCTGGAAGATGGCAACGCCGCGAACAAGCAGCTGTTGGGCAACTTGCAGGCGCTCAGCAATGACAGCAATGAAACGGCCAAGTCCATCAAGTCCACCGCGGACGCGGTCAACCAGGCCGCGCAGGACACAAAGCAGACCTCGCAGGCGTTGTCGGATGCTGTGGACAAGTCCGTTCCCGAGCTCAACCGCGCAATGAGCAACTTGAGCTCCAAGGTGGGTGGATTCTCGGCCATGCTGGAGACCCAGAAAGCAACGATGAAGGAAGCGCAACGCTTGGTCGACGGCGTCGCCAAGCAGCTCGGCGCCACCCAGGAAGCGGTGAGGTCCTTTGACTCCGACCTGGCTTCCCTTGAGAAAGGCGTGGAGGGCGCGCGCGATGACGTGCGAGCCATCACTGCGACCTCACGAACCAAGGAACTGCAGACCATTACCGGCCTGAACTCCGAGGAAATCGGCAACTTCTTTGCCGATCCAGTCGAGGTCAAGAGCGAGCCCGTCTATCCGGTGGGCTCCTATGGTTCCGCGATGGCCGCGCTGTTTACCAACCTCTCCCTGTGGATTGGCGCCTTCGTGCTCATGGTCATCATCCGCGTGGAGGTGGACCTCGAGGGCTTTAAGCGCCTGACCGTGGGACAGGCCTACCTCGGCCGCTTCATGCTAATGGCCTTGCTGGTTCTGGTGCAGGCCGTCATCGTAACCGTGGGCGACCTCGCCATCGGCGTGCAGACCGTCAGCCCGGTGGGCTTCGTGGTCACCGGCATGCTGATCTCTTTGGCCTATCTCAGCATCATCTATGCGCTATCGACGGCGCTGGGCCACGTGGGCCGCGGTCTCGTCGTGGTGCTCGTCATTGTGCAGATCCCTGGTGCCTCCGGCTTGTACCCGATTGAGCTGATGCCGACCTTCTTCCGTGCGATTTATCCGCTTTTGCCGTTCTCCTACGGCATCGACGCAATGCGTGAGACCATCGGTGGCTTCTATGGGCTGCACTACTGGAAGTTCATGGCGGTGCTCGCGCTCATGTTCGTGACCTCCTTCATCCTGGGTCTTATCGGCCGTCGCAGCTTCGCGCACTTCAACCTGCTGTTTAACCGCGAGTTGGCCAAGACGGATCTCATCGCGGCGGAAAACGTGCAGATTGTCGGTGATGGCTACCGCTTCGCCGACGTCATCAAGGCGTTGCAAGGCAAGGAAGAGTTCGCGGCCGACTTGGAAAAACGCCAACACGACTATCTGCACTGGATTCGCATTGCCGCCGTGGTGGGCTTTGTGGGCATGGTGGTGCTGGGAATCATTGCCGCGTTGGTTCCTTCGCAGAAGCCGTTCCTGCTGGGCATTTGGACGCTGTGGTGCCTGGTGATTCTGGCCATCGCGGTCACGCTTGAGTACCTGCGGCAGAGCCTGGCTCAGTCCGCGGAGCTCGTGGACCTGGACGAGGAAGAGCTGCAGCATTCTGTCGCCGCACGTGGCGAGGGCGTGCATTCGGCAACGTCTGCCGCTTCCGTTTCTGTTGAGGAGGAGGAGTAATGAAAAAGATTGGTGAAATCTTCCTCGACGATCTCCGTCGCGCAACGAAGAACGTGATGGCTGCCGTCATCCTCTTTGGCCTCGTGGTCATTCCGTTGCTGTTTACTTGGTTCAATGTGCTGGCCAGCTGGGATCCCTTCTCCAACACCGGTCAGCTCAAGGTCGCTGTAGCCAGCGAGGATACCGGCTACAAGAGTGATATCTTCCCCGTTCCGTTGAACGTGGGCGAGCAGGTGCTCTCGCAGCTGCGCGCCAACGACAAGCTGGACTGGATCATTACTGATCCGGAGAATGCACTAGACGGAACTAAGTCCGGCGAATACTACGCCGCCATCGTTTTGCCGGAGCACTTTAGCTCGGACATGATGACCTTCTACGCGGAAGGCGCCAAGCCGACTGAGATCTCGCTGTACACCAACGAGAAGAAGAACGCGCTGGCGCCGAAGATCACCAACCAGGGTGCGGAGGGTGTTTCCTCCCAAATTGCGGAGTCCTTTACGCACACGCTTGGCGACGTCTCCCTCGGCCTCATTTCCTCCCTCGACGACTACCTCAACCAAGGCGATACGCAAGCGGCCCTCAAACGTATCGAGACTCGCGCCGACGGCATTGAGGCGCAGCTGCACACCGGTGCGCGCACGGCGCGCTCCATGGCCAGCCTCGTGGACTCTTCGGTGCCACTGGTGGAAAGCGCGCAGCGCATTGCGAATGCCCCGCGTCCTTCGCTTGATGCGCCGAGCGGCGAGCTGAACCTTTCGACCGAATCACTCGACGCCGCACTCTCGCAGACCGCGGACAGCTACGACGTCGTCCGCCAGCGTATCGATGCCCTTTATGATTCCGCCTCCACCTCGCGAGCCTCGATGCAAGCAACGCTCAACACCTTGGCGGGGCAGGTTCAGGGCCAGATTGACGCCTACAAGGGGCTGCGCGACCGTATCAACACCGACGTTAAGCCGGTGCTGCCTGCGGAGGCCGCCCAGCTGACCAGCAACTTGGATGAGGCGATTGCCGCACAGGAAGCGGTGCATTCTCGCCTAGTCGCCGCAGCCAACGCGCCGGGCACCGAGAAACCGGACTTCTCTGCCATCGACCGTGCCAAGGAGGCAATTGAGAGAAGCCGCAACTCCCAACTGCGCACCTCGGTGGGGCAGTTGCAGTCCTCCTTGCAGCGAGTTGGTCAAGACATTGGTACGCAGGGATCCGGCATCAGCCTCGATACCGAGACTCTGACTGGCGCGCGCGATGCCCTTACTACGTTGGCCTCGGAGCTCGACAGTGATGGCGAGCGCTTCGGTGAGCTCAAAGACGAGCTGGGCAATGCCCGCAAGACAGGCGACTTCTCCAAGCTGGCCAAACTGGTGGGCTCCAACCCGGACGCGTTAGCCGGCTTCATCGCCTCGCCGGTTGCGGTTGACCGTCAACCGGTCTACCCAGTCGCAGCATTCGGCGCTGGTATGGCGCCGCTGTACACCACTCTGGCGCTGTGGGTGGGGGCGCTGCTGACGGCGGTCACTTTGCGCACGGATGTCACTGATAAGTCATATTCTGTGGTGCAGCGCTTCTTTGGCCGCTTTGGAATCTTCGCGATGATCGGCTTCCTGCAGTCCACGCTGCTCTCCCTGGGCCTTATCTTCTTCGTGCAGCTAGAACCCGCACACCCGTTCTTGCTGTGGCTTGCAGCCTGGGTTTCTTCGACCGTGTTCATGATGATCATTTATACGTTCGTGGTTTCCTTCGCCAACGCGGGCAAGGCGCTCGGCGTGCTCTTGCTCGTCATCCAGGTCTCTAGTGCGGGTGGCGCCTACCCGCTGCAGCTCCTGCCGGAGTGGTTCAAAAACATTAGCCCGTGGTTGCCGGCGACGTACACGATTCGCGCCTTCCGCGCCGCTATTGCTGGCGTCTACCACGCGGATTACTGGCTCTCGCTGCTGGTCTTGCTCCTCTTTATTGTCCCAATGCTCTTCCTTGGCATCGTGCTCCACAAACCGCTCAACGCCTACACCACCAACCTCAATGCAGAGTTGGCAAAGACCAAGCTGATGTAGCCCCGCATTAGAATCGCCGGCATGGCATCTACACCCCGCTCAGTTACCTATCGTTACGTCGACTCGCCTGTGGGCGAACTCCTCGTGACGGCGACTGAGCGGGGTGTGGTCTATCTGGCCTTCGCATGTGAAGACTCTGCGAAAGTGCTGGCACGTCTTAATGAGAAGATCGGCCCGGTGTCCAAGGGCACCAGCCCAGAACTGACTCTCGCCGTAACGCAGCTCGCCGAGCACTTCGCAGGCACGCGTCGGACATTTACCGTGCCCATCGATGAGGCCCTCACCTCGGGCTTCCGTCAGCGCGTGCAAAGACTCCTGTCGGACATTCCGTACGGCGCAACCTCCACTTATGCCCAGCTTGCCGATGCTGCCGCAAACCCCAAGGCCGTCCGCGCCGTGGGCAGCGCCTGCGCGCGTAACCCCGTGCCGATCATCGTGCCGTGCCACCGCGTATTGCGCAGCGATGGCAGTCTGGGCGGCTACCGCGGCGGCGTGGCCGCAAAGGAGTTGCTGCTGTGCTTGGAAAGCGGTGCGCTGGAGTTCTGACCTTCTTAGGCCCCTTGTCAGCGCTGCAGCTCCTGGCTGCTGAAAACGAAACATGGTCCCAGCTCCGAAGAGCTGGGACCTGTGGCGGAGGATAGGGGATTTGAACCCCTGAGGGATGTGACTCCCGCACGCGTTCCAGGCGTGTGACATAGGCCGCTAGTCGAATCCTCCGTTGGAAAACATTATCAGCCTTGTCTGGAGTGGCAAAATCCGCAGGTCAATAGGGGAAGATGGCCCTCAAATCGCGCAGGCCGCCCGCGAGCCACGCGGGCCGAGCGCAAACCATTCGGGCTGAGCGTGAATCCCGCGGCCTGAGTGCAATCCGTGCGAGCCCAGCGTCCAAATGGTGAGGTCACGTCCAAATGGTGAGGTCGACCCTTTACGGATGGGGGTGCTGTTAACTGCTGGGGCTGTTGAGTGGCGAACTCACCATCTGTACCTCACCATTTGGCCCTTCCGTGCCGCCGGGCCCAAAAACGTAAATGGTCCCAACTCCGAAGAGCTGGGACCTGTGGCGGAGGATAGGGGATTTGAACCCCTGAGGGATGTGACTCCCGCACGCGTTCCAGGCGTGTGACATAGGCCGCTAGTCGAATCCTCCGTTGGAAGACTCTACACGAGCAGGCCCAAAGGAAAAATTCGTACACCGCACGCCGGGTGGGCCGGCCTGCGTCCGGCACTAGTGGGGCACCCGTAACAGTGGCCATAGTGGTGGGAGGAGCGGGGCCGCAGCGACGGAAAGAATAACGGTTTGCCGCGAGCGTGGCTAGCACGCTAGGCTTATCGGCAGGATTCCGCGTGGCGTCCATCCTCTGAACTCCCCCAGGGCAGGAATGCAGCAAGGGTCAGGAGGCTCTGACGGGTGCGCGGGGTCCCTTTTAAGTTTTCTGGGTGATAAACATTACAAAAGCTGCACGCAAGCGTTAGTATTGGTTGCCATATATTCGCAACTACCCGCAACTAACCCGGAAGGTAGACAGGAATGTCGCTGCTCAATCTCGAAAAGTCCGAACTCGATGACCTCGCAACACAGGTCCGTAAGGACTACGAGGAGCTCAAGGCCAAGGGCCTGAAGCTCGATCTGACCCGTGGCAAGCCAGCCAAGACCCAGCTGAGCCTGTCCAACGACCTTCTTGAGTTGCCGGGCGCCGGCAACTACACCGACGCAGCGGGCAATGACCTGCGCAACTACGGAAACCTCGAGGGCATCAAAGAGCTTCGCGAGCTGTGGGGCAAGCTGACCAACACCAACCCAGACCTGCTGCTGGCCGGTGACTCTTCTTCCCTGAACATCATGTTCGACCTCATCTCATGGGCCTTCGCCTTCGGCACCAACGACTCCGAGCGCCCGTGGTCGCAGGAAGAAAACATCAAGTGGATCTGCCCGGTTCCGGGCTACGATCGCCACTTCGCAATCACCGAGCACTTTGGCTTTGAGCTCATCTCTGTGCCGATGCTAGAAGACGGCCCTGACGTCAACGCCATCAAGGAACTGGTCAAGGACCCACAGGTCAAGGGCCTGTGGACCGTCCCGATGTTTGGTAACCCAACCGGCGTCACCATCTCCGCAGAGGTAGCCAAGGAGCTGGCCTCCATGGAGACCGCCGCTGCTGACTTCCGCATCGTGTGGGATAACGCTTACGCCGTTCATACCCTCACCGACGAATTCCTAGAGATCCTGCCGATTCTCGACATTGCCGCAGAGGCCGGCAACCCGAACCGCTTCTGGGCCATGTCATCGACCTCCAAAATCACCTTCGCCGGCGCAGGCGTCGCCTTCTTCGCCTCCTCCCGCGAGAACCTCGACTGGTACCTCTCCCACGCCAAGATCCGCGGTATCGGCCCGAACAAGATCAACCAGCTGGCACACCACCAGTTCTTCGGCTCTGCAGAGGGCGTTCGCGCGGTCATGCGCCGCCACGCAGCGCTGCTGGCGTCGAAGTTCAACGCGGTCCTGCGCATCCTTGAGTCCCGCCTCGGCGAGTACGAGATTGCCAAGTGGACCGAGCCAAAGGGCGGCTACTTCATCTCCCTCGACGTCATTGACGGCACCGCTACCCGCGTCTGGGAGCTAGCCAAGGACGCCGGCATCGTCCTCACCAAGGCCGGTTCCGCGTTCCCGTACGGCGAGGACCCGAATGACCGCAATATCCGCCTCGCTCCGTCCCTGCCTCCGCAGGAAGAGGTTGAGACTGCGATGGACGGCGTCGCCACCTGCGTCCTGCTCGCCGCTCTGGAGAAGCTGGGGGCTTAGGCCATCAATTCCGACGAGACTGCTTATTGGCTTGACCAGGCCATCCCCGCCCAGCTGGAGTTTAAGAACGTCGAGGGGCGCAGGCTCGGTTTAGCTGCGCTTGACGACGCCCAGTCCCTCGCCGTCACCACCACCTTCGGCGACGTCGACACGGGGCTTAAGCATGCGGAGCAGGGGGTCGACGTGCGCTGCGAGCTGTTGACCGTAGCGCGCGCCACCCAGCCGGAGGTGGCTGCGGCAGTCGTCGCGGCCGCGGACAAACTCACCAAGGCCAAGGGCCTTTTGCCCGCGCAGCCAGGCGTGATGCTGCCGGAGGTCCTCGCCGAAGATTCGCTGAGCGTGCACCATGGCCTGCTCATCGCTCCTTATCTGTGGGGCGGGCAGGTCCCGCAGCTGCCCGAAGAAGGTCGCTTGACGCTGGTGTGCCAACTGCTCATGCTTACCGACTCGGAGTATGCGTACGCGGTGGAAGAAGGCGTCGCCAAGCTGCAGGAAGCAGTCGCCGAGCAAGGCGTGGACATCCTGGATTGGAAGCGCGCCGGTTAGCTTGTTCCGCCCGCAGCGGGGGAGAGTGTCCGCGGCAGAATGTAGACTGACTAACCGTGGCTCTATACCGGAAATATCGTCCAGCAACTTTCGCGGAAGTGGTCGGCCAAGAGCAGGTCACCACGCCTTTATCCGCTGCCCTCGACGCAGGGCGAATCAACCATGCTTACCTCTTTTCCGGTCCGCGCGGTTGCGGTAAAACCTCTTCTGCGCGCATCATGGCCCGTTCGCTCAACTGCGAGCAGGGGCCGACGTCCACGCCGTGCGGAGTGTGCGATTCTTGTGTGTCCCTGGCCCCGGGCGGCCCGGGCAATCTCGATGTGACGGAGCTCGACGCGGCGTCACACAACGGTGTTGAGGACATGCGTGAGCTGCGCGACCGCGCCTACTACGCGCCGGCGGAGTCGCGGTATCGCATCTTCATCATCGACGAGGCCCACATGATTTCCGCCTCGGGTGCGAATGCTCTGCTCAAGGTGGTTGAAGAGCCACCAGAGCACGTCATCTTCATCTTCGCCACCACGGAGCCGGAGAAGATCATCGGCACCATCCGTTCGCGTACCCACCACTACCCGTTCCGCCTGCTGACCCCGCCCGCGATGAAGGGCTTGCTGGAGCGCACCGTGGCTGCTGAGGGCGTGCACGTGGATGACACTGTGTACCCCATGGTCATTCAGTCCGGCGGTGGTTCCCCGCGTGACACGCTGTCCATTTTGGACCAGCTGCTCGCGGGTGCGGGTCCTGACGGGCTCACTTACGACGTCGCCCGTCCCCTGCTGGGCGTGACCGATCTCGGTCTTCTTGACAACACGATTGAGGCGCTGGCTAACCAGGACAAGGCGGGTTTGTTCACGCTTGTCGACGATGTCATCGAAGCCGGCCACGAACCTCGCCGTTTTGCCATTGATCTGCTCGATCGTCTGCGCGACTTGATGATCCTGCAGGCCGTTCCGGGTGCTTTGGAAGCCGGGTTGGTCTCCGCTCCCACCGATCGCGGCGAGATCCTCCTTGCCCAAGCACAGCGTTTCACCGGACCGCAGCTGGCCTACCTGGCTGAGACCGTAAACAGCCGTATCTCTTCGTTGCGAGGAGCGACTTCGCCGCGCCTCCTGCTGGAGATTCTTTGCGCTCACTTACTCGTGGGCTCGGCTCCGGCAGCAGCCGCGGCTGGCCAGCCGGCTGTGCTGCCCACGGGCATGCCTGCTGGCTCACCGCAAGGTGCCTCCGCTGGAACGCCTGCTGCCGGCCGCGCAAATACCGCAGCTTCCAACCAACCTGCACCCGCTACTGCCCAAGCCCAAGACCCAGCAGCCGCAGCTGCCGCCATTATCGCTGCCCGTCGCAACCGCCAGGCGCAGCAACAACAGCAGCAGGCCCAGGCGCCGCAGGCTCAGCCGCAGCAGTCCGAGCAACAGCCAGCCGAGCGCGCCGAACAGGCGCCTCAGCAGCGAACCGAGACTCAACCTGCACAGGAGTCTGCTCCGGAGCCAGCCAAGGAACCGGCACAGCAGTCTGTTCAGGAACCAGCGCAGGAACATGCAGTTGATGTCGCGGAGCAAGTGCGTTCGCAGTGGTCGAACCTTCGCGCGGCCGTGGGGCGTCGCAACAAGGTTGCAGAGATCATGCTCGCTGAGGCGCGCGTGCTTGGCTTCCGTGATGACACATTGATTCTGGGACACACCACGGGTGCCCTTGCGGAGCGAATCAATTCGCCGTCCAACAACGATGCGATCGTGGCAGTTCTTAAGGAAGAGCTGCGCCGTGACATCAAGGTCAACTGCATCATCGGCACCAACCCGAAGGCAGCAGGCTTTAGCGAAAGCACTCCGCGGCAGCAGCCAACGTGGAACCCAAACCAGCAACAGCGCGAGTCCGCTGAGCCAGAACAGGAGTCTGAGAGGCCTAGTCCGCAGGCTGAACCCGAGCAGCAATCGGAGCAGTCTGCCAGCGCATCTCAGCCAGTGCAGCCGGAACGACCACAGCTTGCGGCTCCGGAGACTGGAGGAGCTGAGGTGGCAAGCGCTGCCGATAACGCTTCTCCGAACGCTTCTGCGTTTGCATCTGATGATCCGTGGGGAGCACCGCGACCTATCGGCACGCAGAACAACGAGCCTGCTCGCGAAGAGAGCCCCGGGCCAGTGACATCGGCTGCGGCATCGGAGGCTGCGGCGGCGGCCACAGCGGCGGCAAGCGCGCATCAACCTGCACCGCAAGCTACTCCGCCCGCGCAGCTGCAGGCCCCGCGTCAGCAAGTGGCGAAGCCGGCACAACAGTCATCCCAGCAGGGTGGTGACTGGCGTTCGCGAATCGCGCAGGCCTCCCAGGTGGCACAGAAGCGTGACGAGGAATTCAACAAAGTTCCGCATTTCGGCAACGGTGTACCGCTGCCGCCCGAACCAGCGCCGGAAGACGATTTTGAGGCACCACCAGAGGAGTACTATCCAGCTGACCCGCAGCCCAGTCAACCGGGGTTGGGGCAGCAGAACCAGGAGATGGGGGCGTCGGCAAGCACTGCGCAACCACCGCAACAGACCTACTCACGCGATGACGAAGAGCGCGAGATGATGGAGGAAGCTCAAAACGCCGGTGAGATGGATCATCGCAGTTCAACTGAGGTGGCGATGGAGCTGCTTGCCAAGGAACTCGGAGCACGGCGCTTGTAGGCGTGCATCTGTACACTTGGCGGGTAGCAAAAACTTAGAGAACTTACTTTTGAAAGGACTTTCCATGACTGACCCAATGTCCCAGGCAAATGACATGAACGATCTGCTCGCACAGGCTGCCCGCGTGCAGGCTGAGCTGCAGAAGGCACAGGAAGAAATCCTCGCCGCGCAGGTTGAGGGAACCGCTGGCAATGGCCTGGTTAAGGTCGTTATGACTGGTGGTGCTGAGCTCGTTGACCTCCAGATCGATAAGTCCGTTGTGGACCCTGAGGACGTTGACACCCTCCAGGACCTCGTTATCGGCGCTTTCAAGGAAGCACACGCTGCGGCTGGTCGTCTCGCACAGGAGAAGATTGGCCCGCTGTCCCAGGGCATGGGCCAGGGTCAGCAGGGCTTTGACGGCTTGTCTTTCTAGGATGTCTTCGGCGGCAATCAGTAGTCGCACGTTAAACTAAAAGGTCGTTGTCCCGGTTCGGGGCGGCGGCCTTTTGTCGTTAATTATTAGGGAGAATCGTGTTCGAAGGAGCTCTGCAGGATCTCATCGACGAGTTTTCACGCCTGCCTGGCGTGGGCCCAAAGTCGGCGCAGCGTATCGCTTTTCACGTGCTGCACATGGATCCAGAGGACGTCGATCGCTTGCAAAACGCCCTCGGTGCGGTGCGCGACGGCGTGACTTTCTGCCGCATTTGCTGCAATATCTCCCGCGAAGAGGTGTGCCGCATCTGCGTGAATTCGCAACGCGACGTCTCGACCATATGCGTGGTTGAGGAGCCTAAAGACATCCAGGTCATCGAGCGAACTGGCGAGTACAATGGCCGCTATCACGTGCTGGGCGGTGCTTTGGACCCCTTGGCCAACGTCGGCCCGAAGGACCTTAATATTTCTGCGTTGTTGCAGCGCATCGGCGGTGTGCTGCCGGACCGAGAGCTGGCGGATTCCACGCCGGACGCGCCGTTATATGACACGACGCCGGAGATCAAAGAGGTTATCCTCGCCACGGACCCGAATACCGAGGGCGAGGCCACCGCGGCATACCTGGTCCGCTTGCTGCGAGACTTCCCTGACCTAAAGATCACCCGCCTCGCATCCGGCATGCCGCTGGGTGGCGACCTTGAGTTCGTGGATGAACTGACGCTGTCCCGCGCGCTGTCGGGTCGTTTGACGGTGTAGCCGTCTTAGCAGCCGCCCTAATTGCCTAATTGTGGCGCTAAGTTGCTCGAAAATGGCGACGATTTGGCATTTAGGGCGGTTAAGGCAAGCCGCGAGCGTCAGCTGAGCGCCCGCAGTTGCGTGACTAGAGCTGCGAGCGCGGCGGCTTCGAAGCGTTGAAGCGCTCGGTGCGCAGCTGCGACACGGCTGGGATGTCGAGGGGCTCGAGATCTGCCAAAGCGATCCCCTGAGCCTTGGCTAGCAGCAGGTCAGCGAGCTGCGGGTTGCGGGCTAGTGCTGGTCCGTGCATGTAAGTAGCGATGACGCTGCCCTGAACGGCGCCTTCGGCTGTGCGCTGCTCGGAGGCATCGGCAAGGTCCGCGGTAGCGGCAGTGTCGGCATTGCCCTGTCCGCGAATCAGCTTGCCCAGCGGCTGCGCAGCCGGGCCCAGGATGGTCGCGCCCATGTGGTTCTCAAAACCGGTGAGAGGCTCGGTGAGTTCCGCAGTGATGCCAGCGCGGGTGGGCTCAGAGGAGACCTCGCCGATGGCGCGTTCGGCCATGGAAGCGGTGGTGGCGTCGATAAGCCCCACGCCGTCGATAATGCGGCCGGAGGCGCGGAAGGACTCACCGAGAACCTGTAGGCCTGCGCAAATGGCGATGATTGGGCGGCCTGCGTTGGCCGCACGCGTGAGGCCACCGTCTGCGATGAGGTGCTCAGCAGCGAGAATCTGTGCCACGTCCTCGCCGCCACCAAGGGTGTAGACGTCGAGGGAATCCGGCACTGGCTCGCCCAGCTTGATCGGGATGATGTCTGCCTCGAGGCCGCGCATGCGGGCGCGCTGACGCAGGACTAGAGCATTGCCATCGTCGCCGTAGGTGCCCAAAACATCCGGCAGGATGAGGCCGATCTGCAGCTTAGTCATTGGTGGTCTCCTTTGCTTCGCGCTCAAGCGCCTTCTTTAAGTCGCGGAAAGCGGTGTAGTTAGCCAGAACCTCGATGCGACCCGGAGGGCAGGCCTTGATGGCCTCCAGCGGATCGCGGATGAGCTCGTGCGAGATATCGGCATAAACCAAGCGCACGGCCAGATCGGTGCCGCGCTCGCCGGAAGCTTTGACTGCCAGCTTCTCAAAGTCCTCGAACTTCACGTCCCACAGCCAGGACATGTCGATGCCGTCAGCGACGTGGCCATTGGTGGCGATGACGAGGCCTTCGGCGGTGCGGTCCACCATGGACAGCGCCTCTTGCCAGCCGGCCGGGTTCTTAGCCAAAAGCAGGCGAATCTTCTGGTTACCAAGGGTGATGGTGGAGTAGCGGCCGGCGACGTCGGCAACGGACTCGGTGGCGGAAAGCGCCTTGTCGAGGTCCACGCCGAATCCCTCCACGGCAGCAGCGATGGCCTGGGCGGCGTTGCCGCGATTGGCGCGGCCAGGCAGGGCGAGGTTCAATGCACGCTCACCTTGCGGAGTGTGGAGTCCAGCTTGGTCCACGGACCAGGTGGGAGCGGGGCGGCGGAATTCGCGGCCGTCGGCAAGCGGCTTGACGGCACGCCAATCCTCACCGTCGCGAATGATGTGGCCGCCGGTACGTGGGCAGGTCACGGATTCGCCGAGCCAGCCGGCACCAGCGGACACCCAGATGACGTTCTTGGCGTCGTATGCCACGGAGGTCATGAGGACGTCGTCGCAGTTAGCGATGATGAGCATGTCCGGGTGCGCCTCAACCGCGCCGCGCAGGGCGCGTTCAATCTTGTTAATCTCGCCCACGCGGTCCAGCTGGTCGCGGGAGAGATTCAGCAGCACCAAAGCCTGCGGGTTGAGCTTGTCCGCCACATGCGGAACGTGCAGCTCGTCGACCTCGAGGACGAGGCGGCTGGCGTTTTTACCGGCCAGCAATGCAGAGATGATTCCGGCATCCATGTTGTCGCCACCGTCGTTGGTGGCCACGGTGTGCTCAGCACGCACGGCGGCGGCGAGCATGCGGGTAGTGGTGGACTTGCCGTTGGTGCCAGTAACCAGGACTGCGGGGCGGTCGCTACCGAGGTGGGCCATGATCTGTGGGTCAATAGCGCCGGCAACGAGGCCACCAATCATTCCGCCTGCTCCGCGGCCGGTGGCGCGGGAGGCGGTGGTGGCCAGCTTGGCGGCGGTAGTGGCGGCGTTGGTACGCAGAGACTGCAACGTGCCAGAAAGGTTAAAACTCATGCCCCTAGGGTAGTCGCGTCAGCGCACCGGACGGGACTCGCGCGCCTAGTTTTGTCCGGAGTTTTGATTCTTTGCAGAGTTATTCCCCGCAGAGTTGTTCCCTCCGCGGCGTCCGCGTCCGCCTCGTCCGCCGCGGCGGCGACGTCGCTTGTTGCCATTCCCAGAGCCGGACTTGTCCTGCGGTTTGGTCTGTGGTTTGTTCTGGGGGTTGTGTTGCGTGCTGTGCGCAGCATCCTGCTTGTTCTCAGCAACTTGTGCATTGGGATTGGCTGGCTTGCCTGTTGCGGAGGAAGACTTGCGGCGGGAGCGGCGTCGGTTAGCGTTGCTCGAACGGCGATTGTTGCTGTTCGGAACGTGTGCGTGTCGGCTCGACTGCTCCTTCTTTGGCTCCGGCTCCTGGGCCTCCTCGATGCGTTCGAGTGCGGCGAGGAAGGCCGTGTCAGACATCAGGGGGATGTCCTTGCGGTGCGCGTGCATCGGTTTGCCCACCAGGTCAGTGGTCACGTTGCAAACCACCAAGGAAGTCTCACGGGTCAGCTTTTCCGAGTAGTTGAGCTCCTCACAGGCAAGCGCAGAAATGATGGTGTCCGGATCTTCTAAGATTTCCGGGGCGACCACGATCTCCATGCCACGGCGCAGCTCCTTGCCCGGCTGGTACTTGCCCGGGTTATGGTGCTGCCGCGGAGCTTCCGCGGCGTCGACGCGCACGTGTGAGCGCTGCAGCCCAAAGCGGTCCGCGCGCAGTTCGTCAGGTGCGTACGTACTCAGCGTCTTGCCTGCTTGGAGGCGGTAGAGGCGGTACAGCAGGTGCGTAGCCTCACGGGAGGTCTCCGCCTCGCTGCGCTGCGCGCGCTGCGTAGTTGCGGTGGGTGGTGGTACATCGAGTCCGCTGCGCTTGGCGACGGCCGCCAGCCTAATGTCGTTCTCCCACACCCCCTGTCGGCGCGCGGTGGCGAGAGTATCCACGATGGCGACCGGGGTGGGAACGTGTCCGACCTTTTGACGGCGACGGCGTCCCTTGTTGCGATTGCGGTTGCGCGAACGATTCTGACGGGCCGCTGCCATCATGGCGCGGCGGGCCTCGGACACGACGAAGCCCCAAGTGAAGGGGGTGTCGTGGACGATGAGCGTGCGGCCGTCAATAAGCCGGTCCAAGGGCTTGAGAAGGCGGGAGAAGGCTTGGCCTCCAGCGACCTCTTCGGGCGTCAGACCATGAAGGTGGCGCGGACCGGGGTCTATGTCAGGGTTGATAACAGCATGGAATTCCTGGCCGACTTCGCCTTGCGCGTTGAAGGTTAGGGCGTCGATTGCAACGAGCCGAGCCGTGGAGGGGTGAATGCCTGTGGTCTGGACGGTGAGCGCGACGAAAGGATGCGCGGCCACGGCCTCGGCTTGCGCGATTTCTTGCGCGCTGGGCTCGCGGTGGTTGTGCGCTGGCTCTTGCTCAGTGGAAGCAGGGGTGCTGGCCGCGGAGTTTTGCGCCTGCGGCCCAGGCTTAGGCGGTTGTGCTTGCGGCTTGGGGCCGGGTTTCGGAGCGGAAGCCCGGCCGGGAGTGCGCGGGTGGCCAGTGGCCAGCGCAGCCGGAGAAGGCGCGGGGGCTGAATCAGGGCCGGGGGTCATGCTCATTCTTATCAGTGTAGTACCCAGACCGCGCGAAACCGCTCAACGGGCGAGCGTATGACTTAGGGGCGGATGATGATAGTTATTACCGTCGTTGTAACCTGCCTAGTCGGTGTGGCCGGGCTTGAGGGCTGCGTAGGTTCTGGCTGCTTGGTCGACGGTGGCGTGGTTTGCGGCTTGCTCGTCGGTGGCGTGGTTCGCGGCGTGGTCGACGGGACGATCTCGGGCGTAGGCGGCTGCGGAGTGCTTGGTTCGCGGCTCGTAGTAGGGGCGTCGGTGGTGGACGGATGGTCGACTGCGCGCTCCTTGGTATACACAGTGCTTGGGGGTGCGGTTGTAACCTCAACCGAAGGTGCCGGGCCGGTGGTCTCTGACTTGCGGGGCGCAGTAGTACGAGGTGCAGGTAGAACTACAGCAGTTTCAGTGACCTGCGGTACGTCTTCGTTTGCAGGCTCAGGCGTCGGTTCAATCGCCTTCGCCTGGATGCGCGTAGCTACGGTTCGGTGCCCATTTTTGTTGGAAGCGGAGTCAGAGTCCTCTTCAATAGTGCGGAATCCTCCTCGGCTTTCGGTGCCAGGAGCTGTAGCAACGGATGAGCTGGAATGGGACTTATTGCCCAAAGTATCGCGGGACGGTGTGACTTCGTCTTGGAAGGAGGAATCGTCGAAGGATTCTCCCTGTAATGCAGCTGTTTCCTCGTGTTCCTGCTTGTCTACAGAGAACATGGAAGCTGCAAAGTTTGCCCCGCCACCAACAATGACCGCGGTACTTGCAGCCGCCACCAGCTTCAAACCAATGTTGCTGCCCATGAGAGCCGTAGAAGCAGTTTTGGAAGTCATTAGGGCTGCAACTTGATTGTTGGTGGACCCGAAGAAGTGGATGTTTGCGTGCTCTGCTGCCTCTGCACGTGCAGCTGTAACAGCAGAAAGGCCCATTGACGCTGCGGTGAGGGTGCCAGCTACGACTGCGCGATTAGCTTTATCCTCAGCATCGGCATAAACAACCAAGCTCGGCTTGGATTCCTCCATGCAGTAGTAGGCGTGAGCGACTGCAAGGAGGCCGTTTTGCTGATACTCCAGCACCGTGTTTGCAAGGCGACGGGCATCTTCGCGGTCCAGAGAGGCAATTTGTACTCCGTCGACGAGAACAGCTACAGCGCGGCGGCCAAGGAAACGGCGGGCGTGGAGCGTAACGAGGAAGTGCTCGGCTCCCTCGGGGAGCACGTCCATTTTTGGTTGAAAATTAGTGATGGTTGCAGGGGTTGAACCCGGCAGCAAGGCCCACCGCTCAGCTGGGGGGTTATTTGCAGGCACGCATAGGCCCGGGGCTGGGAGCTGAACGTCAAAGGAAGGCCACTGTTCGCCGTCCATTTCGACCATCGCGATGCGAGCGGTGACGTGTGGATGCAGGCCAGCATCAATGATCCAGTCCAGCTCGGTATAAGCGCTGACGTCGCTCTTTTCGAGGTGGCCGATCGTGGTGTCCTGATAGCGGACCCTGAAGCCTTCTTTGGAGGAACCGCTCAAATTGACCTTGATTTCTGGTTGATCGGTGCCCGTTTTTTCCATAAGGTCCACCAAGAAGTCAGGGTTTACTTCTTGGATGGGAATGTTATTGACATTGCCAAAACCATGGTCAGGGACCATGTAGTTGGTCGACTTCATCAATATTCGCCTTCTTATAGGGGGTACCGGCTGAGCCAAAAAGTCGGGGTTCAATAAAACTAAGTATTCAAATACTGCAATCACCGGCAAGCATTGGGGTGGAGTTGCCGGTGACAGCTTCACTATTCACTAAAATGCACGCAAACGTTAGTGATCTGTAGAAATCTTACTTCGAAAATGAATAGTTTTCAAACGTATAAGCTGGCCTTTAGCTGGGACTATTGACCTTTGCGAGTGGGGGAAGCATATTACGCCTAACGAATAATGTTTAGTGGGCAGCCATATATACAGTTGACAAAATTAATGCAACGACAGTCAAAATAATAAGAATGAGCCAGAGTTTAGGACTGCCCGGCTTGGGTGATGCATCACCTTTTGTGCTGGGGAGTCGATCGATGCGGGAAAGGTCTGTATCGGTGATGGCTTTAAAACTGGCCGTCTCGAAAGTCTCGGCGGCAACGCTAGTGGTGGCGGTACGTTCTGCTAAAAGACGTTCCTGGCCCGTTCCCTCCCGCGATTCTTGGGAGACGGCGTTAGAGGCGTAAATGTTAAGCACGCGCCCGTTTTGGCGGGGGTAGTGGTAAGCATGCGCTAGTGTGGTCAGCCCATCTGCGGCATTTTCTGTGATGATCGCAGAAAGGTATGCGGGGGCGTCGTCTAGCGTTGCGATGAATTGCGGCCCTAAGTATGCGCTGATGCTGTGGGGATCGGATTCGGCGGTTCGCAGGGTGACAAGAAGGTGGATGCGGCCGTAGTGTGGAATATCCACGTCGTCTGGAATGTCGTGAACGCTTATAGCGGGGGCATAATCCAGTATTGCCCACGGGGAACTCGGCGGGTTATTGGCGGGCAAACATAGGCCTGGCCGTGGTAGAAGGATGGCGGGCTGGGTGCCGTGGAGAAAAGTGACGGCGGGGGTTAGGCCGGCGTCGAAAAGCAGCTCAATTTCTGGATACTCTGCAGCATCGCGGGCAGCGATCGAGCCCAGCTTCTCTTCGCCGGACATGACATCCCACCCGCCGTTAGTCAGACGCGTGAGGGAAACGAGTTGCTTCTCAGGATCGGAGGGCGCGGTAGCGGCATCCCAAACGGGAAGCGACTGAACTGCGCCTAGGCCAAGGTGCGGGATGGGATACAGGGGAGAAGTCATGTTTCGACTTCTACCACCTAAACCGTATCCGCGGGGCTTTGGCCTAGGCGCGCAGTCGGGGAGGGGTGTGCAGATGCGGCTAGTTCAGTGCGCGGTTGACCGCAGAGTTGATGGCGAAGATCGAGGCTCGAGTGGTTGAGCCTGCGATGCCCGCGCCCCACACTTGGGTGCCGTTGACATCGGCAGCAATGTAACAAGCTGCTTCAGCGTCGTCACCAGCGGTACGGGACTGCTGGGAATACTCGATGACCTCGAAGTCGATGCCGAGGTGTTCCAGAGCGTTGGCGTAGGCCGCAATCGGGCCGTTGCCGTGGCCGGAGATGACATGTTCGGAGCCGTTGTACTCGACGGTTGCCGTGACCTTTGCCTCCGAGTCGTCGTTAGGCGAGTTATCGATCTGGAAGGTCTTGTGCGCCAGCGGTGCTTCGCGGTCCAGGAACTCGGTGGCGAAGATGTCCCACATGTTCTTGGAGTTGACCTCGCCGCCTTCGGTATCGGTAACCTCCTGTACCACAGCGGAGAACTCCGCCTGCATGGCGCGCGGCATGTTGATGCCGTGATCCGTCTTCATGATGTAGGCAACGCCGCCCTTGCCCGACTGCGAGTTCACGCGAATAACAGCCTGGTAGTCGCGGCCGACGTCCTTCGGGTCGATGGGCAGGTAAGGAACCTCCCAGACGGTCTCGCGCAGCTCGTCCCAGGAGACCTCGGTGTTGTTGGCGCCAGGGCGAACCTCGTTGGCCAGTGCATCCAGACCCTTGTTGATGGCGTCCTGGTGGGAACCGGAGAAAGCGGTGAAGACCAGCTCGCCGCCATAGGGGTGGCGCTCAGGAACGCGCAGCTGGTTGCAGTATTCCACGGTCTCGCGGATGGCGGGCAGGTCGGTGAAATCGATCTGCGGATCGACGCCCTGCGTCAGCATATTCAGGCCCAAGGTGATGAGGTCCACGTTGCCGGTACGCTCGCCGTTACCGAACAGGCAGCCTTCGATGCGGTCGGCGCCCGCCAGGTAGCCCAGCTCGGCTGCGGCGATGCCCTCGCCACGGTCGTTGTGCGGGTGCAGGGACAGGATGATGGAGTCGCGCTTGGCAAAGTTGCGGTGCATCCACTCGATGGAGTCGGCGTAGACGTTCGGGGTGATCATTTCCACTGTGGAAGGCAGGTTGATGATCATCGGGTGCTCCGGGGTGGCCTCCATGATGTCTACGACGGCGTCGCATACCTCGACGGCGAAGTCCAGCTCAGTGCCGGTGAAGGACTCAGGAGAGTACTCCCAGCGCCAGTTGGTGTCTGGGTAGTCCTTGGCGATCTCCTTGATGAGCGCGGCGGCATCGGTAGCCAGCTTCTTGATGGCCGGGCGGTCCTTGCGGAAGACCACGCGGCGCTGCAGCTTGGAGGTGGAGTTGTAAAAGTGAACGATGACGTTCTTGGCGCCTTCGCAAGCCTCAAAGGTGCGGCGAATCAGGTGCTCGCGGGCCTGAACCAGAACCTGGATGGTGACGTCTTCAGGGATCTTGTTCTGTTCGATGATTTCACGCACGAAGTTGAAGTCCGTCTGAGATGCGGAAGGAAAACCTACCTCGATTTCCTTGTATCCCATCTTGACCAGCAGGTCGAACATGCGGTGTTTGCGCTGCGGGCTCATTGGATCGATCAGCGCCTGGTTGCCGTCGCGCAGGTCCACAGCGCACCACTGTGGGGCGGAGATGATCTTCTTGTCAGGCCAGGTGCGGTCCGGCAGCTGGATATCCTCGACCTCTTCGGCGAAGCTCAGGTAGCGGTTAACCGGCATCGAGGAGCCGCGCTGCTTGTTCCATGCGGGTTGGTTCTCGCCGAATGGGCCGTTAGGAGTGGTGATCTCGCGAGGTGCAGAAATGAAGGAATCGTTGGGAGACATGTTTTATAAGGTCCTTGAAGGTTTTGAAAGGTTTGTGGAAGCTGTGTCTCACGGCCAGCTGTGGCAATGGCGGCTGAATGCGCATCACTGAACACCGCGACGGGACGCTGGCCGCAAGATTATCAAGGCCTAATTCCCGCCGCGGCAAATAAGGAGGAGGCTCAGCCGCGTAGTCATGTGGACCACACTAGCGTGCTTCCCATTCCGTGGCAAGTGTTCCCATGGGGTGAGATAAATGAGGGTGTGGCTTGGGGGAGGAGAATGCGAAATCTGGAAGACTCGTCCAGCCTAATGCGGCATATTGCCGGCGGCGGGCGCTTAACCTATAGCATTATCCATTGTGGAGAACGCGAGCAAAACAGGTCTCGGTGAGGAAGCGGAAAGCAATGCGCTTGGCGACGTCGTCAAGCACGAGCGTCAGCGCGATTGGATCGCGGCCCTGGGCGTGGGCGTCCTAGGAAACATCCTGCGCATTGCTGTGCTCGCTATGTTTGCCAAGGCCAACGATGATAATTTGTGGGGCCTGCTCAATAAATGGGACGCCGTATATTACACAGAAATTGCACGCGCCGGCTACTTCAACGCCGATATTGTGGCCGAGGGCAACGTTTATGAAACGACGATGGCCTTCTTTCCGGGTTTTCCTTTGCTCATTAAGCTCGTCAGTTTCCTGGGATTTTCGGAACCCGTCGCCGCTATCCTCCTGAATTTTGTGTTTACCGTGGTCATGGCCGCGGGTGTTATGGCAATCGCGCAGCGCATGGGTGCGGACTTCAAGGCACGCGTGGCCGCAGCAATCGCGGTGACCTCAGCGCCGATGTCCATCGTCTTCGCGATGCCGTACACGGAGGCGCTGTTTGGTGCGCTGACAATGTGGGCGCTCGTTGCGCTCATTGACCGGAAATGGCTGCTCGCGGGACTTTTGGTTTTTGCGCTGTCTGCCGTTCGTCTGACCTCGGCGGACGTGATCTTGGTCTTCGGCGTGATTGTGCTGTTGTGGGGCGCACGGGAATGGAAGGCGTGGGTGGCGCTGGTGGCCTCGGCGTTGCCGCTGCTGGGTTATCTCACGATGGCCAACCACTACCTAGCTGCCGCCGGTGGATATTTTGGAATTCAGAAAGAACACTGGAATTCACAGTTCGACTTCGGCGTGGCCACCTTTGAATGGGTTAAATCCACGCTGATGACCGCGGATCACGCAGGATTTCTGCTATCTACCTCGGTCATCGTTGGCGCTCCCATTCTGTTGGTGCTTGCCTGGCGCAAGCTTCCGCTGCCGGTGTGGCTCTTTTCGGCAGCGCTCATAGCTAACGTGCTGCTCTCGGACGGAATCATGCACTCGCGCCCACGCCTTCTGCTTCCGGCTGCCGTGCTCTTTATTCCGTGGACAATCGAAATGAGTAAGTGGGCAAGCTCCCGTCAGATGGCTTTTGTAATGGGCGCAGTGGTGCTTGGTGGCGCCTGGTTCTCGGCGCACATGCTGGCTGTTTTTGACTGGGCGATTTAGCAGTTTTGAAGGGGCGATTTATAACGCGCTGGCCGGGCCGAGCTAATTATCGGCCTGCACTTGGGCACGTCCCACTGGCCGCCGAGAGAGGACGATCGTTGCTAGAATCATGACGGCCAAGGCGGCGGCCATCACGGACCAGCCCGTGATGGAATCTACTTGGAATTCCTCGCCGAGCACTACATAACCCAAGCTGAAGGCGATGATGGGCTCCATGATGGTCATGGCAGGAAGCGACTGCGCGAGCGGGCCGGCATGAAAAGAATACTGTTGTAATACCGTGCCTGTTCCAGCCAGAAAGACGAGGCCGTATAGCTGCCACGATTGCGCGAGCTGCCACAGCCCATCGTTGGTGAAAATGTCCACCACGGACTTGGACAAGAGTGCGACGTAGCCATAGAGCGCGCCGCAGGCTGTTCCCAGGGCGAGCGCACGCCGGGCACGGTAGCGCCAGGCGAACAGACCTAAAAGGGCCAAACCAGCGGCACCACACACAAGCGGCGGCCACCATTCATTGAGGGAGGGACGGGGATTGCCGGCAGTGGGGCGGCCGTAGACCACCAAGACGCCCACAGCGATTGTCAGCGCCGCGCACCAGAAGGTCTCGTGAAATGACAGCGCACGCTTGGAGTACCAGGCGGAAAGGGGGAGCGTGAACATGAGGGAAAGCACCAAAATGGGCTGGACCACCAGCAGGGTTCCGAATCCTAAAGCGATGATTTGCAGGCAATAGGCCACCACTGCTCCTAGGGTGCCGACCCACCATAAGGGGTTGCCCATGGCTGTGCGCATGACGGAACTTGACGCTTCGAGAGCGATCCGGTGGCGGATGACGGTTCCCCACGCCACGGTGAGGGCCGAGGCGAGGGCGAAGAAGACCGCCAAGAGATTGCTGAACACCCCACCACCGTACTCAAGGCGCCGTGAATATAACGAATGATTCAGGCGTGTGTAGTGATTTCTGTATATGCGGGCAGCTGCGGGGTTGCTGCGTTATGGTGGCGGAGCGGCGCTAAAAATACGGCGCAATGCATGCTTGGTGAATAAAAACACTTTGATCCCCTTCACATATTGTGAAAGGAAGTACCTCGCCGGGGTAGCATGGACAACTGACTAATGCACGACAGGTATAGCAGGGCTTATCGGCCCTGTGGCTATAGCCTGTCGCGGGAAACGCACAGTGAAAGGTGGATATCCCAACGTGGCCCTGATCGTTCAAAAATACGGAGGCTCATCCCTCGAAACCGCGGAGCGCATCCGTGCTGTCGCCGAGCGCATTGTGGCTACCAAGAAGGCGGGCAACGACGTGGTTGTTGTCTGCTCCGCCATGGGGGACACCACCGATGAGCTGCTGGATCTGGCAGCCCAAGTAAACCCGGTGCCGCCGCAGCGCGAGATGGACATGCTCCTGACCGCGGGTGAGCGCATTTCCAACGCTTTGGTGGCCATGGCCGTGGAGTCCTTTGGCGCGGAAGCTCAGTCCTTTACAGGCTCCCAAGCTGGCGTGCTTACCACTGAGCGCCACGGCAACGCGCGCATCGTGGACGTCACGCCGGGCCGCATTACTGAGGCTCTGGAACAGGGCAAGATTTGTATCGTCGCTGGTTTCCAGGGCGTTAATAAGGAAAGCCGCGACGTTACCACCTTGGGTCGCGGCGGCTCCGACACCACCGCCGTGGCCCTCGCGGCGGCGCTGCAAGCCGATGTCTGTGAGATCTACTCTGACGTCGATGGTGTTTATACCGCGGACCCACGCATTGTGCCGGATGCGCAGAAGCTGGAGAAGCTCTCCTTCGAAGAGATGTTGGAGATGGCGGCCGTCGGCTCCAAGATTCTTGTCCTGCGCAGCGTGGAATACGCCCGCGCATTCAACGTACCCCTGCGAGTTCGCTCGTCTTATTCAAACGACCCCGGCACCTTGATCGCCGGTTCAATGGAGGATATCCCTGTGGAAGAAGCAGTACTCACTGGCATCGCGACCGATAACTCTGAAGCCAAGGTTACCGTCTTGGGCATCCCGGACCGCCCGGGTGAGGCAGCGAAGGTGTTCCGCGCCATCGCCGAGGCCGAGATCAACATCGACATGGTCCTGCAGAATGTCTCTTCCCTGGAGTCCGGCACCACCGACATCACCTTCACCTGCCCGCGTGCCGATGGCCCGCGCGCGATGGAGATCTTGACCAAGCTCAAGAACGAGGGTCACTGGGCAAACGTGCTTTACGACGACCAAGTGGGCAAGGTTTCCTTAGTCGGTGCAGGCATGAAGTCTCACCCGGGTGTTACCGCAGACTTCACCGAAGCGCTGCGTGACGCCGACGTCAACATGGAGCTTATCTCCACATCCGAGATCCGCATCTCCGTGCTCGTCCGCGAGACTGACCTCAATAAGGCGGCTGTGGCATTGCACGAGAAGTTCCAGCTGGGCGGCGAAGAAGAAGCTACCGTCTACGCTGGTACGGGCCGCTAAAAACATTTCAGGGAAAGAAGGAAATTTTCATGACCACCATTGCAGTCGTAGGAGCTACCGGCCAGGTAGGACGCGTAATGCGCTCCATCCTTGAAGAGCGAAACTTCCCTGCGGATAAGGTGCGCTTCTTTGCGTCACCGCGCTCTGCTGGCCAGGAGCTGGAGTTCCGTGGTGAAAAGATCGTGGTTGAAGATCTCTCCCAGGTCACTGAGGCCTCCATTGCTGACGTAGACATTGCTCTGTTTTCCGCCGGTGGCGCTACCTCGCGCGATTGGTCCCCGGTCTTCGCCGCTGCTGGTGCAACTGTAGTGGATAACTCTTCTGCATTCCGCAAGGATCCTGAGGTCCCGCTCATCGTGTCTGAGGTAAACCCGGAGGAGGCAAAGAATCCGCCGAAGGGCATCATTGCTAACCCGAACTGCACCACCATGGCCGCAATGCCGGTTCTTAAGGTCTTGCACGATGCTGCTGGCCTGAACCGTTTGCACGTGTCTTCTTATCAGGCAGTTTCTGGCTCTGGCTTGGCTGGCGTTGAGGCCTTGGCCAAGCAGGCTGCCGAGATTGGAGATCGCAACGTAGAACTCGTCCATGATGGCTCTGTTCTGGAGGTCTCTGAGGAAGAGCTTGGCCCATACGTTGCTCCGATTGCCTTCAACGCGCTGCCTTTTGCTGGCAACTTGGTTGATGATGGCTCTGAGGAAACCGATGAGGAGCAGAAGCTGCGCAACGAGTCGCGCAAGATCCTGGGTATTCCTAAGCTCAAGGTTGCTGGCACCTGCGTTCGCATCCCGGTATTTACCGGCCACACCCTGACCATCCATGCGGAGTTCGACAAGGCAATCACCCCGGACGAGGCACGCCGCCTGCTTGCCGACGCCCCCGGTGTCAAGGTCGTCGACGTTCCAACCCCGCTTGCTGCTGCAGGCATCGATGAGTCCCTGGTGGGCCGCATCCGACAGGATCAGTCCGTGGATGACAACAAGGGCCTCGTGCTGGTTGTCTCCGGCGATAATCTTCGCAAGGGCGCGGCTTTGAACACGATTCAGATTGCTGAGTTGTTGGTCTAGCGCGCGGACCTAATACAAAGCCATAAAACACAGAAAGGAGCTTGTACATCCAATAAACGGATGTACAAGCTCCTTTTTAGTTATTTACTTCGGATTCTTACTTTGGGACTTCCGGCTTGGTGTGCTCGACGAAGACCACGGAAGGATCAGGATCTTCACGGTCGTATTCGAGCTCTTCATCTGCCTCGAGCTCCTCGTGGATTTCTTCGGCGATGGCGTCCTCAAACTCGTCGGTCTTCATATTGGAAGCGGCCGCGAGCTTTGCGAGCTCCTTCTGATTCTTCTTGGTGAATCGTTGACGCGGGTCTAGCTTGCGCTGGACCAAGATGTGCGCACGATGACGGCGCTTGCTCTCCGACGTGATTTTGTCACGATTGGTGATCCATTTGAACACCATCACAGCGATCATGAGCAATCCCAAGTAACCCAGGACTGGGTAGACATTGCTGACCAGGGACTGGAAACCAATGAAAGACAAAACAAAGCCGATTACACAGGAAGCGGCATAAACAGGGTAGAAGAGCTTTGGCTTCTTGCGGGTTAGTCGCTTGCCCAGCGCATAGAACATTCCGACCGCGGTGTTGAATACCATGCCGTAAATAACGAACGTCATGATGTAACCGAGCGACGGATTAAGAGTGTTGATGAGTGCAAGCACCGGTAGATCCTGACCATTGACCTGCGGCGCCACCATGAACAAGGAGACAACCAAAAGGGTGAGCAGGATGAGGTAGATGATGCCGCCAATAAAGCCGCCAATTCCTACTGCGCGGTTATCAAGGATGTTGCCGCCAATGACGATGGACATGGACACAGCACACATAACGTTCAGGCCGGTGTAGTTCAGTGCAGCAAGCCACCAGTGAGAAAGGCTGGTGTCGACGTTGTTGACGGCAAAGTCATTGAGCTGTGCGAAGTCAACGTCAGCAGTCGCGATGGTGTAGCCGGTGGCCAACACAATGAAAAAGATGACGAACGGCGTGATGGTACCGATGACGGTAGTGACTCGGTCGACGTCAAGTAAGCCCACGAGAAGAACCAGCACCAACATGATGGTCGCGCCGATCCACAGCTTGACCTCGGGGAACTGCTGACTGATGGTTGAGCCGCCACCAGCAAACATAACGAAGCCGATGGAGAAAAGGGTCGCAATGGTGGACCAGTCGAGAATCTTGGATGTAATCGGTCCCGAGATTTTGTCATACACTGCGGTGTGCTCTGAGGCCTGGAAATAGGAGCCCAACTGCAAAATGGCGATACCCGTGATGAGCATCAAACCTGCGGCTAAGGCGACGCCCCAGAATCCTTGGTTTCCAAAGGCTACGAAGTACTGCATCGCTTCCTGGCCGGATGCAAAGCCTGCGCCAACAATGACGCCAATAAACGCCATGGAGATAGCCAATGCACGTTTCAGCATGAGGAGATTTCTCGCATTCCCACACGCGCCGAGCAAAAGAAATGCGCGCGTCTTATCGCGCGCTGGGTCGGGTCGACTGTCGATTTGTCACGTGTGTCTTTAACCAGGTTACTTTCGTTTGCCTGGGAACTGCCAGCCAAATAGTGGTTATTTCGTGAAAAATTATGAAATCCGTTCAGTATTCAGTCCCAAAAGCGCAGGCTTTATGGCCATATCGCGGTGCTGATAACTAGTAGATAACGATTTCCTTGTACTTGGGAATCCTGTGAAGCTCCAGCGGTGGTTAAGTAACAAGCGCCGTTGTGTGTGCAGCCCTTCTCGTAGGTGGTAGGCAGCGGCCACCGTCTACGTGTGTTCACCTTGTGACCGCAGGCTATTAGTCTGTGGAAGGATCGGTTCCTTCAATAAGGTCCTTGCGAGCGCGAGCCACGCGCGAGCGAATCGTGCCGACGCGCACGCCGGCGATCTTGGCTGCTTCTTCGTAGGTGTAGCCCAAGACCTGGGTGAGGATGAGGGCTTCGCGGCGGTCGGCAGGGAGGGCGTCGATAAGCGCACGTGCGTCGATCCAATCGCTCCACGTGCCTGAATTCTCGATTGCTGGGGCCTGGGCCGCCGCGTCCTCATACTCCGTGGCGGACTTGCGCGGGCGAGCCATGTCGTGCCGGATGTTGTCCACCCAGACCCGCCGTGCCAGGGATAGGAGCCAGGTGCGTGCCGACGAACGCGCAGCAAAGCGGGGGAGGGCACCAATGACCCGCAAATAGGTCTCTTGTGTGAGGTCATCGGCGATTTCCGGGCCGCCTAGGTGGGCGAGTAGCCGCCACACGTCGTCCTGCGTGGATTTGATGAACTCCGTTAGCGCCGCGCGGTCGCCACGACCAGCCCTGAGGGCAAGGTCGGTGACGCGTGCGTCGTCATGTTCGGAGTGGTGTTTCACCACCATGAACTTACCAGTATGACAGTTGATTCAGACTTTGCTGTCAATACTTATCAATTTGGAAATTTCTGTTGCAGAAACCTATTAAACACGGTAGGCTATTACTTGTCCGTGATTGATAATCGACCCCAATTATCAACTATTTTCTTTTAGGAGGCTTTCCATGACTAACTCCGAAGCTGACAAGGTGCTCAACAAGGGTCAGCGCCCAGCGGGCGGCCCAAACACCACCAGCCCCTCCGGTCAGCCGATTGCGACCGAGAACACCAGCATTACTGCCGGCCAGAATGGCCCTGTTGTTCTCAATGACATCCATCTGATCGAAAAGCTCGCCCACTTCAACCGCGAGCGCGTGCCAGAGCGCACGCCGCATGCTAAGGGGCATGGTGCCTTCGGTGAGTTGCATATCACCAACGATGTTTCCAAGTACACCAAGGCAAAGCTCTTCCAGCCTGGCACCGTCACCCCGATGATGGGCCGTTTCTCCACCGTTGCTGGTGAGCAGGGCTCCCCGGATACCTGGCGCGATGTGCATGGCTTTGCCCTGCGCTTCTACACCGAGGATGGCAACTACGACATCGTGGGCAACAACACCCCAGTCTTCTTCCTGCGTGACGGTATGAAGTTCCCGGACTTTATTCACTCCCAGAAGCGCCTTGGTGTCAACGGCCTGCGTGACGCGGATATGCAGTGGGACTTCTGGACCCGCAACCCCGAGTCCACCCACCAGGTCACCTACTTGATGGGTGACCGTGGTACCCCGAAGACCACCCGCCACCAGAATGGCTACGGTTCCCACACCTTCCAGTGGGTCAACGAGGAAGGCGACGCTTTCTGGGTTAAATACCACTTCAAGACCCGCCAGGGCGTGCAAAACTTCACCGACGCGGAGGCAGGTGAGATGGCCGGCAAGAACGCCGACTACCACCGCGAGGATCTCTACAACGCCATCGAAGAAGGCGACTACCCAATCTGGGACGTTAAGGTGCAGATCATGCCGCTCGCTGAGGCAGCTGAATACCGCTTCAATCCGTTTGACCTCACCAAGGTTTGGTCCAAGAAGGATTACCCGCTGGTTGACGTTGGATACTTCGTGCTCAACCGCAACCCGCGTAACTTCTTCGCCCAAATCGAGCAGGTTGCTCTGGATCCATCCAACCTCGTTCCCGGCATCGGCCTTTCGCCGGACAAGATGCTGCAGGCTCGCGTCTTTGCTTACGCTGACCAGCAGCGCTACCGCATCGGGCCGAACTACAAGCAGCTGCCTGTAAACCAGCCGCTCAACGCAGACAAGGTCAACACTTACGAGCATGAGGGCAACATGCAGTTCCTCTTCAACGCTCCTGAGGATCCTGTCTATTCCCCGAACCGCCACGCAAAGGGCGGCGGCTACCTGGATGGCGACGTCAACGACCGCTCGGTGCAGGAGACCGTCACCGCTCCGGACCTCTACGTGAACCCGGACCCAGCTGGCTTGGACCTTGTCCGTGCGCCGTACGTGCACCACGCTGAAGACTCCGATACGGTTCAGGCAACTGACCTGTATGAGAACGTCTACAACGATGACGAGAAGGAGCGCCTGGCGGACAACATCACCAATGCAATGGCTGGTGTTTCCCCAGAGACTGAGGAGCGCGTCTACGCCTACTGGGGCGCCGTTTCCCCACGCCTAGAAAAGCGCGTTCGTGAGCTCTTCGCTGAGAAGAACTAGCATGTAATACAACCTCCTAATCACAGGCCTGAGCGTGCACTGCCATAGTGTCGCTCAGGCCTCGTGATTTCATGCCTTCGACGTCATAGCAGGGGCCCTGCATGCCGCTACTAGTGGTCTCGCTAGTGGCGGTTTCTTTTGCGGCCGTGTTGGATTCGGCGGCAGCGAACTGCAGCTCACCTTCTGCAGTGTCTTTGGGGGAGCAAGCGGTGAGAGGAAGAAGTACGGCTAGTGGGAGAATCAGTGGGCTGAAGTTTTGGGAATTCTGTATCTTTGCCCGGCTTAAAACGGCGCGCCTGCGTTGTTTGCCGTGGTGGTGGCGATATTTTGAAAGGATGAACTCGCGTCTCGCTGAATCGACTTCCCGCCCCTCCCGCACGCGGGGAATCCTGTTGTGCATTCTCCTCATTCTGCCGTTACTGGCGGGCGCGGCTATTGCTGGCGTCACGGGTTGGGATCCGGCCCGTGCCTGGTCGAGTGAGGGCACGGGTGCGCCCTCTGCCGCTAACGCTGATTCCGCAGCGCTTGGCGACGCCGCCCGCGCCGCCAGCGAAGCCCAAGCCCAAGCCGGCTTTCTTAAGTCCGGTACTGGCCAGCTCGCGACAGGAACTGGCAAGCTGAAGGAGGGGGCGGACGGACTTGGAGGGGGCGTCGACAAGCTGAGCTCCGGCTCGCAGGAGCTTTACGACGGCTTGGTTCAATTGCAATCCGGCACGGCACAGCTCGGCAACGGCGCGACGGAAGTGGCAAACGGTGTGGGTGCTGCGGTGGACCAGATTGTGGGGCTAAAGGTGGTGCAAGGCCAGCTGTTACAGGCCATCGATGGCACCGTTAAGGATCTAGAAGGCAATAACTCCGCAGAGGCGCGCAATATCAAGTCGCAGCTGGCTGACCTGCGTGTCCAAGTAAACAACTTCCAGCTGGATCAGAATCTAACGGACCAGCTGACCAGGCTGAAGGAGGGCTCGCGTGAGATTTCCAACCAGTTGGCTGTAAACGGCTATGGCTACCACGACGGTGTATACAAGGCTGTCGAAGGTGCAAAGCAGCTCAACGATGGTACGAAGCAGCTCGATGCCAAGGTCGATGAGGCGCTGAGCGGCGTAAAGCAGCTTGATGATGGCGCGAAAAAGGTCGACGGGATGGCAAAGCAGAACCAGTCGAAAGTACAAGAGGTGCAGCGCGCGCTGCCTGCGCCGACGGGCGGAGTCCAAGACGTGCGGCTGCTAAGCCCCGTGGTGGCCATGTTGATTGCGGTAGTGCTGACGCTGGGTGGCGCTTGTCTGGGGGCTTTTGTGGTGTGCTCGGGTCGCAGTCCGTGGTTGCCGTTGTTCGGTGGAGTAGTGGTGTTGGCAGTTTTAGCGGAGATAATGTTCTTCCTGCTGGCTACGGGTCCGACTGGTGAGGCCGCGCTGTGGGTTGGCCTAGCCGCAGTGGTGACGAGCCTTGCGTCGGCGGGGCTGACGACGGCCCTGCTGCGCTACTTTGGCAAGGTGGGCGCGGGCCTGGCAGTTGTGCTTGGTCTGGTACAGATTGCTGCGGTGGGCTGGTTCTGGAAGTCCGCTGTGGCGGCAGCTGTGGTGGGAGGAGCCTGGAAGGTTGTTATGGGCCTGCTTCCGCTGCATTGGACTACCTCGGCTCTGACCGTGGCGGGTAACGGTGGCGACCACATGCTGCTGTGGACGGCGTTGGGGGTACTTGGTGTAGTTTCGGCATTCTCATTAGGTGTTATGAAGCGCCCAACTGAAAGTTCTGAAATCTAAAAGTCCCAGGTGGCGAACCCTTTTGGTCTATGAAAATGTAGTCCAAATAGGTATTGGTTCAGAGATTTCTGTGAATGTCTTGGTTTGGTTAACGTTCCATGATGAATCAGTGCTAGGGTAAAATTGCTCACAATGCCTACTTAGGGGGTAGGCAAACGGTTTCTCCAATCCGTTGTGAGTGATAGGGAATAGGGGCGACGCGGCTGCTGTAGGGGCGCCGCGTCGTTTCCCGTTTTATTGCTTTCTGGGGGCTTTTCGTTCGCTGGGATGCGGTTGCGTCCACTCGGATCTGTGGCCTATCTGCGTAGTTGACAACGAGGGTGTCATTTCTTGCCTACGGGCGTGCTTCGTTGTCAGTTATGCAGATCCGGGAGTCCAAGCCCGCAGTCCAAGCCCGCAGTCCAAGCGCAAAAGAAAAAGCCCGACTAGAAACCTAGCCAGGCTGATGGTCGGGATAACAGGATTTGAACCTGCGACCTCTTCGTCCCGAACGAAGCGCGCTACCAAGCTGCGCCATATCCCGGAAAACCGCTTTAATCGGTACCCGAATACTTTAACGCAGCCTGAGCGTCAACCACAAAACGCCAGTTGAACGCCACCTAGCGTTCGGTGATACGCAGCAGGGTTGCCGAGGGGCGGCAGAATATCCGCACTGGCGCAAACTTCGAGGTGCCCAGGCCATTCGAGACGTGCATTTTCATTCTGCCGAAGTCGTGGAGGCCCTGGACGCGGGCACGGTCAATGCCGCAGTTAGTGACCAGTGCGCGGGAGCCCGGCAGACAGATCTGCCCGCCATGCGTATGGCCAGACAGCGAAAGCTGGTAGCCATCAGCCTCAAACTTCTCTAGCACGCGCGGCTCCGGAGCATGCAGCAGCGCCAATGCCAGGTCAGCGTCCTCGTTCGGTGCGCCGGCAATCTCGGAGTAATCATCCAGGTCATGGTGCGGATCATCAACACCCGCCACCGCCAGCTTTACATCGCCGACCTTGAACTCCACGCGGGCCTGGTTGGCGTCGTGCCAGCCGTGCTCAATAAACGCCGCACGCATGCCCTTCCAAGGCAAGTCAACATAGGAGGGCTCGCGTTTCTTTCCAAACAAGTACTTAAACGGGTTGACCGGGCGCGGTGCCCAGTAATCGTTAGTACCAAAGACAAACAAGCCCGGGCGGCTCAGCAGCGGGCCGAGCGCACGGAGAGTATCCGGTACGCCACTTTGGTCGGAGAGATTGTCGCCTGTGTTCACCACCAGGTCTGGGTCCAAGGAATCAAGGCCTGAGACCCATTCAATCTTCTTTTCTTGCCCCGGAATCATGTGCAGATCCGAGATGTGCAGGATGCGGAATTCTTCTTTCCCACGCAGCGTCCCCTTTGGGAGTAGCGGGAGCGTGTATTCCTTCAGCTCAAACTTGGTCAGTTCGGTGTAACCCCACGCCAGGGTGCCTAGGCCGGCGGCAGCAATGCCACCGATAATCGGGAGTATCTTCACCCCACACAGCCTACCTGGCGTAGATTGAAGAATATGAGCCAGCTTAAAGAAACCATTCGTGCAGATCTGAAGACCGCCATGAAGGCCCGTGAGAAGGAGCGCACCAGCGCCATCCGTTCGCTCCTCGCCGCCATTCAGGCCGAGGAAACCAACGGTTCCCGCCACGAGCTCACCGACGAGGACGTACTTAAGGTAATCGCCCGCGAGATCAAGAAGCGTCGCGAGTCCGCCGAGGTTTATGCAGAAAATGGTCGCCAGGAGCTGGCGGACGCCGAGCTTGTCGACGTCCCCTTCTTCGAGGCGTACCAGCCGGAGCAGCTTGACGACGCCGCCCTAGACGCCCTCGTCAGCGAGGCCATCGCCGAGGTCGAGGCAGACTCCGGCGAGGCTGCCACCATCAAGCAGATGGGCAACGTCATGAAGGTTGTCACCGCCAAGGCTGCTGGCCGCGCCGACGGCAAGCGCCTATCCAGCGCAGTCAAGGCCAAGCTCGCCTAAGACGCAAAAAGAAATCCCGCCGTCTTCCTGCACTAAGCAGAGGAGACGGCGGGATTTTCAATGCGCGTGTGCCTAGAGGCCGAAGAGGTCGCGCACGCTGTCGGCAATGGCGTCGATGTCCTCCTGGCGAATGAGCGGCGGGGGATTGCCTTGCCGCTGGTTACCGAAAGGATCCGGGGCATGCTGATCGCCACTGGTTTGATCGGTCTCCGCGCCTCGGCCACCACCGTTAGAGGAAGGCGGTGGTGCGGAAGAAGTGCCGTCGGAAAGCTGCAGCGTGATTTCCGAGCCCTTCTTTAGCCCGTCTGGACCCGTGATGGCGCGGACCACGCGGCGGTAGGGAACCCCGTTGCCCTGGACCTGCGAAACCTTGACTTGGTAGCCCTCGGATTCGAGCTTGGAGCGAGCCTCGCTCTCAGACTTGCCGCGGAGGCCATCGAGGAGGGAGTTGACTTTGCCGTCGTCATAGGCCTTGTCGTAATCGGGGACCGTGCCTGAGGCCGCGGCTGCGACGGATGAAGCCATGGAATAGAAGGTGCGGGCAGGCTCGAGGCCGCCGAAGAGGTCGCCATAACCGCACTGGCGGACTGGGCTGGTGCACAGTGAAGTCGTGGTGGTTCCGTCATTGTAGATGTAGGGAGCCGCAGCGATTCCGGAGTTGAATCCCAAGAATGCGGAGGACTGGTTGGACTCGGTGGTTCCCGTCTTGGCGGCTGCCTGGCCACTAAAGCCCATCATCTTGGCGGAAGCAGAAGCCGTGCCCTTGATGGTGTCCGCAGTCATGTTGTTGGCCAATGCGTTAGCGATGTTCTTGTTCAGCGCGCGCTCACAATTCGGCACCTTGAGGTAGACCTCATTGCCGTCTTTGTCCGTGATCTGCTTGATGGGGTTGGGCTCGCACCACATGCCTTCTGAGGCCAACGTAGCGCCCACGTTGGAAAGCTCAAGCGGATTCACTGCGGTAGGGCCGAGGGTGTAGGAGCCAAGGTTGGATTCCTTGATGTGCTGAGCGATCGACGTCTCTTCGTCGTAGCTGCCCTTTTCGTCGTAAGAGCGCAGACCGAGCTTAACCGACATATCCACCACGTGCTCCACGCCCACCTGTTCGATGAGCTTGATGAAGGTGGTATTCGGTGAATAAGCCAGCGCATCTTGCATCGTCATGGTTGCGGCATAGTTGCCTGCGTTCTCAACGCAGTAGCGATTAGCCGGGCAGCCTGCCGCGCCGCCGGAGCCGAGTCCCTCTGCTTCATAGCGAGTGGGGACGTCGAGCTGGTTCTTGATGCCGTAGCCAGATTCCAACGCGGCTGCCGCGGTGAAGACCTTGAAGACCGAGCCGGCACCGTTGCCCACCAATGAGTGGGTCTGCGGGAGCATGGTCTCGTAGTTGTCGAGGTCCAAACCGTACTTGCGAGAAGAGACCATAGCGAGCACTTCGCGAGTGGACGTGCTGGGCTTGACTACGTTCATGACCTCAGCGACACCCGGGGTCTTAGGGTCTGTCTGGGATCGCACTGCGTTGAGCGCCTGGTCTTGGACATCAGGATCGAGAGTGGTCTTGATGGTGTATCCACCGCGTGTGAGCTGCTCGCGGGAAATTCCCTTGCTCTCTAGATATTCGATGACGTAGTCGCAGAAGAAGCCGCGGTCTTCTGCGCTGATGCAGCCGTTGGGGAGGAGGGAAGGGCTATCGAGCACGCCCAAGTCCTGCTTGCTGTACTCATCAGCTTCGGCCTGTTCGAGAGCGCCATTATCCACCATCGACTGGAGGACCACGTTGCGGCGGTTAATGACCTCCTGCTCGTTGGTATAAGGGTTCAGATACTCGGAAGACTGGACCATTCCGGCTAGCATCGCCGCTTGGGGCACCGTGAGCTCAGAGGCATGGATGCCAAAGTATGTGCGTGCCGCGGCTTCTACACCGTAGGAGTGGTTGCCAAAGGGGACGAGGTTTAGATAGTTGGTGAGGATCTCGTCCTTGTCCAACTCCGCATCGAGGTCGGTCGCCATGCGCATCTCGCGCAGCTTACGGGGAATGGACTGCTCGGTTGCCGCGGCGCGCTCTTCATCGGTCTTGGCGTTAACCAGTAAGAGATAGTTCTTGACGTACTGCTGGTTAAGCGTGGATGCGCCTTGGGAGACTCCGCCTGCTGCTAGGTTGCTCCACAGCGCGCGAAAGTTGCCCTGGAAGTCCACGCCTTCGTGCTCGTAGAAGCGACGATCCTCGATAGCCACGATGGCCTTCTTCATGGGATCGGAAATCTTGTCGGGGCTCACCGGGTGACGGCGCTGCTCGAAAAGATAGGCAAGGCTGTTGCCTTTGGTATCCAGAATGGTGGTTACGCCTGGGGCGTCACCAGCAGTGAGATCCTGTAAGTCGGACTGCATGGTGTCGTTGGTACGGGCAACCGCCACGCCAGAAAGCCCCGCAAAGGGGGCAATCACTACGGCGATGAGAACTCCCGCGAGGACCGTGGAGAGGGCAATTTTTGCCAAGGATTTGATGACAGTCACGTTGAACACCCTACGTGGTGAAACTGTGAGCGGGGAATAGCAGACTCCCCCCCCTAAAGTGTGACGTGTTAGACAAGTGCTAACGCGTGTGAATACACTTACCGTTGTTACATAATATTCCGCCTGATGAAACATCATACAACGAGCGATATGTCGCGCGTATGGTATTTCGTCAAAATTGTTCGCAAGACTAGCGGGATAGGTAGTAGAGGAAGGAGCTACCCAGCCATGACCGTAAGCCTGAAGGTGACGGGTCCAGCCAAGTCGGTAAGTGCAACCGAGCGTGGTGAATGGGTAACTCAAGCTAAGTGCCGCAACGGTGACCCAGACGCACTCTTCGTGCGTGGCGCCGAGCAGCGTAAGGCCGCGGTCATTTGTCGCCATTGTCCAGTGCTTAATGAATGCCGCGCAGATGCACTAGACAACCGTGTTGAATTCGGAGTGTGGGGCGGTCTGACGGAGCGTCAGCGCCGTGCACTCCTGCGCAAGAATCCGCACATTACCAGCTGGGCGCACTACTTGGCTGAGGGCGGCGAACTCATCGGAATCTAGGGAAACCTAGAGCGTTATTTACGCGTCATTTTGGCTGTTAAACCGTACGTTCGCGACGTGGTGCGCTCACTGATTACTCATAGCGTCGGGTCGGCATGGGTGGGTATTAACCCAACTAACGGAAAAGCCCAGTTCATATGGATTATTGACCCTGTCTACGCTGACCGTAACGGTAAATCTGTGCAGATGAAGTTGCTGGCGGCGACTACGCGTGTGCTGGGTGAGCTTTTAGACCATGACCCGCACTTTTCCCATCGCTTTAGCCGCCACCCGTTCTATACCGGCAAGGCTCCTACCGCTTATCGTTGGTATAGGCAGCACAACCGGGTGATGCGTCTTGGAGATTTGATAAAGCAGGTGAGGGATATGGCAGGACACGACCAGTTCGACCCCACTCCACGCCAGCAATTCAGCTCTGGCCATGAACTCATTAACGCGGTTAAGACCCGCCGTGAGGAAGCCCAGGCGTTTAAAGTGCTTGCCCAGGATGTAGACGCAGAAATTGCCGGTGGACTCGACCAGTACGACCCGGAACTTATCGACGGTGTGCGTGTGCTCTGGATTACCCAAGGCACCGCAGCACGCGACGAAACCGCCTTTAGGCATGCGCTTAAGACTGGACACCGTCTGCGCCAGCAAGGCCAACGCCTGACAGACGCAGCAATTATCGACGCCTATGAGCACGCCTACAACGTCGCACACACCCACGGCGGTGCAGGCCGCGACAATGAGATGCCGCCGATGCGCGACCGTCAAACTATGGCTAGGCGCGTGCGCGGGTATGTCACCCAGTCCAAGAGTGAGACCTACAGCGGTTCTAGCGCGCCAGGTAAAGCCACCAGCAGCGAACGCAAAGCACTAGCCACCATGGGACGCAGAGGCGGCAAGAAAGCAGCAGAACGCTGGAAAACAGACCCTGATGGTAAATATGCGCAAGCTGAGCGCAAGAAACTAACCGAAGCAAACGCAGTCAGGACTATCTCAGGCAAGGCGTCGAAGGCTCAGATTGCTGCCTGGTTTTACTCCGCATATGCACAAACGAAGGCATGGCCGTTGGTCAAAGAAGCCGCAAGCGAGTTTAACGTGTCCGAAAAAACTGTGCGTAGAGCTGTGAAAGACGCAGGGATTGTTTTACCGCGAGGGCGCACTAAAAAACTGGACAGGCCGTAAGCAATATACGGTTCCCCTGTCGTTAGGCAGTTAGATAAAAACTCACTTGAAGAAAACCTTGGAGAAGATAGGGGATCTGGTTCTCTGGTCGCTAATAATTTGCTACTGCTGTGTGCTTGATAGAGAAGAGAGACTAAATGAGCTCTTTTCTGGGGAGGAATCATTGTGCGGATTTTTCGGGTTGCTCACATCTGGGAAAAGGGTAGCTGCGTGTTTCAGGCCCGTGTTTGATTTGGCTTTTTCCTGGTCTGTGAAACTCGAATTGCTTTGCATCGTTTCTTTAATCCAGGGGATCCTTGAGACAATGTTGGTGTGCCACATGGGGCGGCCTTTCCCATCATTGCATTCTGGGTTGAATCCGCCGGCGGTGTGCACCGCGTAGAGGATGTTGTCTTTGTAGATGGGGGCTCCTGAGTCTCCGCCACAGGAACGTGAAGTAGTTGAGGATGTTCCTTTGAAAAGGTCGGTGTATGTAACGTTCCCGAAATTCAGGGAGTTAACTTTTTCAGAAATGACTGTCAACGCTGAAGAGGCATAATCATGGGGTTGCGCGTACCCGGTAAGTACGGCTTGATCTCCAATGGTTAACGGCTCATTAGCGAAAGTGAAGGCATCTGCGTGGATTCCTTCGCCTACTTTGATTAGGGCAACATCATCGTTTGATGATTTGGTATAGATAGCAGCGATACCTGCTACTTCACCATCTGATTGACGGAGAAAACCGTCCATAAACGGTGCGTTAGATACGCAGTGATGTGCCGTGAGCCAGAAGCTATCTCCTAGATAGCTTGCGGTGCAGTCGCGTCGAATGCGGGGTTCTTGTGGATTATCCAGGCTTGGGATTGCTGACCATAAAGCAGCAATCCGGTTATCGTTTACCGGTACTGTGCTACTTGCTTGTAGAGAAGCGAAATCACCATTGGCGTCCTGGGCTACAGCAGGAGAAGCACCCAGTGCGGTAAATGCGCAGGTGAGGATTATAAGACTGGTTTTAGCTATTTTCATGGTTACCCGACGAGATTAGAAAGGAGAACTTTTTCGCTTAACCAGCGTAGCCTGCCACCAAGCTATAAGCTGACCTAGTAGAACAACTCCTTGTTTCACTCTCATCTAAGGACCGCCAATGAAAGCTCTCTCACGCAAACTACTTGCTTTCGTCTCAGCAAGCTTATTAATCAGTACCACTCCCGGTACTGCAGTCGCGCAATCATCTTTTTCTGATTCATTATCGTCATCAGTGTCACAGGATACTTTTCCTGCTGATCCTAGTGAAAATACCGTAGAGGCAATCGACAATAAGGAAACGTCAGATGAATACCCCACTCCAGTACTGCCAGAGTGGGCTAAGGGGGCCTCGTCTGAAATTGTAGAAACTGAGCTTTCACCGGAAGAAGTCTCCGAGTGGACTCCGACGAAATCTCCTAAATCTACTGTACGCCCTGGAGAAATGCGTAGCGATAGGGAAGAAATACCGGGTGATTTCACCAAAGAAGAGGCGGATCTTGCAGAAACAAAAGAAGCACAGCTGCAAGAAGAAGATAATCCGACCCTAAATTCTGCCCCAGGTTGCAAAGTTTACTGGCCTTCTCCTTTTGAAGTATGCGGTGCAATCCGGGAACTTTATGATTCCATTGGCGGACCGAAAAGCTTTCTGACGTTTCCTAAAAGCAACGAACTAACTAATCCTGACGGTATTGGTAAAAGGTCCGAATTCGTCAACGGGTTTATCTATTGGCATCCAAAGACAGGCGCTCATACTGTTAGCATTCCTGCAACCGTCGTGTGGGCAAAGCATGGTTGGGAACGCGGACACTTCGGGTACCCAATGACTAATGATATCGCTCTCGGAGAGGGTTGGTATAAGCAGAAATACCAAGGTGGCTACATCTACACACGAAACTCCATTCCTGCAGTACAAGCAGGAATTCAGGGGCGAATATATGACAAATGGCAGGGCATGGGAGCCCAAAAGAGTACCTTAGGTTTCCCTATCAGCAGCGAAGAAAAAACACCTGACGGGATCGGGCGATACAACCTTTTCCAAAAAGGAATTATGGTTTGGCACCCCAAATTCGGCGCTCACGCTATAACAGGCGATGTGCTACTCCAATGGGTGTATTCAGGCGCTATTGATGGAGATGTCGGCTACCCTATTGGTGACCCCGGAGAAAGTGACAGTGACGGTTGGAAGGAACAAAAGTTTGAAAAAGGCAGCATCCACGGTAGCCAACTAGACAAATTCTTTCCTGACTTTATGCCTGGGGCAGGACTCGAACAAGATGCACCTACCCTACAAGGCAGTGGAATCGCTGGAGGCAATGATTATACCGATCAGGTGATGATGGCTACGCATGACCGATGTGGGGTTCCTGTTGTGCTACGACGGGGATGGTATGAACCTGATGCCAAAACACGTCCATATGGCCCTTGGGGTTACGACAAGATTCGGCACAAACATGGAATTTGGAACCTTTACTCGATTAGGCAATACATTCAAGGTCTGTGCGAAGCCAGGATGGAAAACGCGGACCGCATTTATGAAGCTCCTATTTATGAAGCTGTCCGCACTAATGATGGAAAAAGGTTGGATCTGGAAGATCATTTGAACTTCGGGGAATAGTAGAAACTACTATTCACATTGAAGGTGCGCAAGAGACCCGTGGGTTGAAGACACTTTTCCCGCTGCGTGGTTCCAATGGTGGTAGTGACGTAGCTCCTCGGTGGTTTAACTTGGAACACAATATCGACTAAAAGACGAAGGGGCTAGTCTGTCTGACTAGTTGTGTGATGTCTAGTGACTTCTTGGACTCGGAGTCC